>CAYTJB010000172.1:0-6607 GCA_964437995.1 uncultured Bacteroides sp.
ATATCAGTTATTATACCCTCTTTTAATGAGGAAGAAGTAATTACAGAAAGTTACAAACGTTTGGCAAAAGTGTTTGAAGATAATAATCTGCCAAACTTTGAATTAATTTTTATCAACGATGGTAGTCGCGATAAAACCATGTATATCCTCAGAGATATTGCTACTAAAGATTCGCATGTAAAACTACTTAACTTTTCGAGAAATTTCGGACATCAGGCAGCAGTAACAGCCGGATTAAGAGAATGCAAGGGAGATGTAGCTGTTATTATTGATGCTGACTTACAAGATCCACCCGAAGTAATTATTGATATGCTTAAAGTATATGAAACCGAGCAATGCAACGTAGTGTATGGTGTACGTAATAAAAGAAAAGGCGAAAGCTTTTTTAAATTATTTACAGCCAAATTATTTTATCGCTTGTTAAATTCGTTATCAGACATATCTTTTCCTGTTGATACAGGCGATTTTCGCTTAGTTGACCGCAAAGTAATAGATGCTTTCAATAATTTACATGAAAAAAATAAATACATCAGAGGATTAATTGTTTGGTTGGGATTTAAGCAATGCCCTGTTTATTATAACCGCGAAGCCCGTTTTGCAGGCGAAACCAAGTATCCTTTCCGCAAAATGCTTAAATTTGCCTCAATAGGGTTGTTTTATTTTTCTAAAAAACCATTAAAATTGGCAACATCAGTAGGTTTTTTAAGTATATTGGCTGGTTTACTTTATGTATTAATGATTATAGCCAGTCAGGTATTTGGATATGGTCATGTAATAAGTGGCTGGACTTCTACAATTATTGTAATTATCTTTTTTGGAGGTGTACAGCTTTTAACTATTGGTGTATTAGGACAATACATTGGAAGTTTGTTTGATGAAGTAAAAAATCGTCCTGAATATATTATTGCTGAAAAAGTAAATTTTAACGAGTAAAATTTTCAATAAAATGAGTAAAACAATACAATACAAAAATCCGAATACCAACAAAAAAGTTGGAGAAAAAGAAAATATTCCTACTAAAGCTATTTCTTTTTCAATGGTGGTTCCTTTGCAAGCTCAGCAAAATGAGATGATTCATTTTATTGAAACATTAAAGAAAATAAAACAAGAAAATTACGCGAAATTAGAATTGATTTTGGTTGAAAATCAAGCTTCTGCTGAAGTTTTGCAAACGATTGAGCAAAGTGATATTTTTAGAACGTTTAAAGAACAAAACGTAGTAAAACTAATAAAAACAGAAAATTTAGTTAAAAAAGCAAAAGCCATTCAACTTGGAATTGAAAATGCTTCTAAAGATTTTGTATTGGTTTTTGATATTGAAAAGTTAAACAACTCATTTAATATTAATGATTTATTTGCTGCAAAAAAAGATTTAACCAATAAAATTGGAATTCCAGTATTTCAACAAAAAGAAAAAACAAAACGCAATCCGTTTGATTATTCATTATTATTGGGCAAAAGAAATCTGTTAAACTATTTATTCAGCAATGTATGCTTTACAAAGGACGATTATCAATATGAAATAAATTATCAATTAAAGCAATTGGAAATTGAAACCGAAGAAATTGCTATTTTTCAAGCCAATCCTTTTATTGAAACAAAAAAGCCTTTTTATTTTACCAAAGTTTATAAGAATTTATTAAATTGTATCAACTGGTTTTTGCTTATTCCGCTTAAAGAACTAAAAAACAAACCGAATAAAGATTTATTACCAAAAAAGCTTAAAGAATCATCTGCTTTTAGGTTGGCTTTTGCAGCTATAGCAATCATTACATTTTTTGCTATGCCAATGATGGCTTATCATGCAGGTAATTCGGCTGATGAAGATTATTACCAATACCCGCAAGCATTGAAGGTTTACAATTATTATGCTACATTTGGAAAAGATACCTCATATTTGAACGCCAATAATAAAGATATGGAAGGCATGAAGGATTATGGTATGTCATTTGATTTATTAACGGTTGTAGTAAATAAAATGCTGCATGTAGATAAAATATTTGAATCTCGCCATGCTATGAATGCTATGATAGGCTGGTTGGCTATGTTATTTTGTGGCTTGTTGGCTTATCGTTTGGCAAATTGGAGAGCTGCTCTTATTACTTTTTTCTTAATGTTTTTTTCGCCTCGTTTCCTCGGACATTCGTTTAACAACCCTAAGGATGTGCCTTTTGCAATGGCATATATTTTTACCATTTATTACATAGTGAGGTTTTTGCAGCAGTTTCCAAAACCTACAAAAAAAATAAGTTTTTATGTTGCTTTAGGTATTGCAATGGCAATAAGTGTTCGTATTGGAGGACTGTTGCTTATTGCTTATTTAGTAGTATTTGCAGGAGTATATATTTTGTTTACAACCAAAATAAAATTATTTCTTTCGGCTGATAATATGAAACGCATTAAAAAGCTGATTATTTACTCAATCATTATATCTATTGTCGGTTATTTTATGGGATTATTATTATGGCCCTACGCATTACAAGCTCCGATAAGTAATCCGCAAAAGACGTTACAATTCATGTCGAATTTTACAGCAAGTTTGCGTCAAATTTATGAAGGAGTTTCAATATGGAGCGATAAGGTGCCTTGGTACTATACTATCAAATATATTATGATTTCAGTTCCAATTTCTGTGATTATTGGAGCTATTTTGTATATTTTCTTGTTAAAAAAGAAAGATTTTCAGTATTTTTGGGCTTTTGTAATATTATTTTCTTTTGGCTTCCCAATATTTTATATAGCTTACAAACATTCAAATGTTTATGGAGGTTGGCGTCATGCTATGTTTACGTATCCTCCTTTGGTTGTTGCTGCCGGATTGGGGTTTAATAGCTTAATTAATTTGCTCAAAAAGAAATATTTTAAAATAGCAGGAGGTATTTTAGTCGTATTATTAACAATTCATCCAATACTTCACACTATTAAAAATCATCCTTTTGAATATGTTTATTACAATGAATTGGTTGGAGGTGTGAAAGGTGCTTATGGCAATTACGAAATGGATTATTATGTTCATAGTTTAAAACAAGCTTCAGAATGGGTAAAGGAGAATGCCACTAAAGATGCTAATGTAACTGGGAAAAAAATTATAGTTGGAGCTTGGATAATGTCGCCAGTTCAATATTATTTTAGAAATGATACTGCTAAATTTGCAGTAGGTTTTACTCGCTACTATGAAAGAGGAAACAGCGATTGGGATTACGCTATTTTTGTAAACATGGGTGTAAATCCTGCTCAACTTAAAAATGACAGTTGGCCTCCTGCCAATACAGTTCATACTATTGATGTGGATGGCAAGCCTATCTGTGCTATTTTAAAACGAACAGATAAAAGTGATTTGTTGGGTTTTAAAGCCATGCAAATAAACGATACTACAAATGCCATTCGCTATTTTAATAAAGCACTTGAAACGGTACCAACAAATGAATCAGTATTCTTAAACCTTGCTGATTTATATACAAAAATGCAAAAATTTGACAGTGCCGATATTACCATTAAACGACTTTTAAAATTTGACCCTGAACTTGATAATGCTTTGTATTCGCAGGCTGTAATATATTTTTATAAAAATGATATTGAAAATACATTGCTTACTACAAATAGAATTATTAAAAATAATGTAAAATATTACATGGCGCATTATATTGCTGCTTATGCCTATTTGCGTAAGAACGATTCTTTCTCTGCAATAAAATCATTGGAAAAGCTATTAGAGCAAAATCAAGGATTTAAGCCTGCTTACCAAATGTTGGCACAAATATATCAACAACAAGGAGATACGGAAAGAGCTCAATATTATGCTAATTTAGCTAATCAATTGCAATAACTTTTATAAAAAAGCTAATAGTTTATTCTGTTAGTTTTTTTGTTTAAAAATCTGAATTTACCAGCACTTTTTGATTTTCCCATTTTCCTTTGAGTGAATCGTTTTCAATAATATTTCCTTCAAAATTAATAAATTGACCTTGTATATTTTTTTTGATTATCTTCATTTTTCCGTTTTGAATATACTCAATTACAATGTTTTTCAAACTGTCTGATGAAATGCCTTTGTTTGTTTTGCCTATTTGCAATCCAATGTTGTTGTTCCACAAATCCATATCAGAACTCACTTTGTCGGGAAAAGTTCCATCTTCCAAACGATGTTTTTTGTAATCTATGTAATTTCCTTTTTCGTGTGCTTTTCCCAAACGATAAGCTTTACGCCACCTTATTTTTTGCGAAAGCGAAGCCATCCAAAAGGCATGGCGAAAGGCATCCACCTTACCACCATTGGCATCTCCATCCAAAATATTTGTTTTTTGAATACTGTCAGTTTGCAAACGAACATATTGTGTGATTTTCCATGCTTTTTTTGCAACAAAAATATGCTTGATTACCCAGCATTTTTCCGGTCGGCTTAATTTTTTAAACTGCTGACAAGTGGTTGTTTTCGGTTGACTTATCAAAGCCAAAGGATGGAATAAAAAAACAACTATAATTGCTAAAATGGGTTTCTTCAAAACTAAATAATGCTAAACTTGTTTAAATTTCATCAAAAATACTAATTTCATCCAATTATTTGAAACTGTATTTGAAATTCTTGTACTTTTGTTAAAAAATTCTGTATGATTTACATTACTCGTAGAGAAAGATTTAATGCAGCCCATAGGCTTTTCCGTTCTGATTTTTCGGACGAAAAAAATATGGAAGTGTTTGGTAAATGCTCCAATCCTAATTGGCACGGGCATAATTACGAGTTATTTATAACGGTTAAAGGCAATGTTAATCCTGAAACAGGTTTTTTAGTCAATCTCAGAGATTTGAGCAAGGTTGTTAATGAATACGTAATCAATAAATTAGATCATAAAAATATAAATTTAGAAGTTGATTTTATGCAAGGAAAATTGGCTTCTACCGAAAATTTGGCGAAAGCTATCTGGAACGAAATTGCAGCACCCATAAAGCAATTAGGTGGTGATTTACATTGCATTAAATTAGTTGAAACAGAAAATAATTTTGTTGAATATTTCGGGTAAATAAAAAAATACAATCATGGATAAAAAAACAAAGAAAGAATGTTTTGAAGAGCATCATTTGGATGGATATGAAAAATTAGACCTTTATAATCCTTCAACAATCAAGAAGTTATCTCATCATTATTATGAAATATTAAAGCTGATTGGCGAAAATCCAGAAAGAGAGGGTTTGTTGGATACGCCAACCCGTGTTGCCAAAGCCATGCAGTTTATGACACACGGTTACGATGCCAATCCCGAAGAAATTTTAAAATCGGCAATGTTTAAAGAAGATTATCGCCAAATGGTAATAGTGAAAGATATAGAAATTTATTCGATGTGTGAGCATCACATGATTCCTTTTATAGGGAAAGCCCACGTAGCCTATATTCCAAATGGCTATATTGTTGGATTAAGCAAAATACCAAGAGTTGTAGATGCTTTTGCCCGCCGCTTGCAGGTACAGGAAAGGCTAACGACACAAATTAAAGATTGCATACAGGAAACCTTAAAACCATTGGGTGTAGCAGTGGTTATCGAAGCTAAGCATCTTTGTATGTCGATGCGTGGCATTCAAAAGCAAAATTCTGTATCAACTACTTCCGATTTTACTGGAGCATTTTTAACCGATAAAACTCGCCAAGAATTTTTGCATTTGATAAGTGCTCACTTAAGTTAATTTTTATTTTATTATTTTTTATCCAACCTATTCATTCCCTCAATGGCTTTTTGATAATTGGTGCGTATTTGCAATGCCATTTTATAATCGCTTTTGGCTTTATCAAAATTTTTCATCAATTCATACGTATAACCCCTGTTGTAATAGGCTTCGGCATAGTCTTTATTTACGGTTATTGCATCTGTAAAACTTTTAATAGCTTCTTTGTAATTTTCTTTATACTCAAGATACACATAACCAATATTATAATAAGCTTCTTTGTATTTAGGATCAATGGCAATAATGCTTTTGTAGGCTTTAATGGCTTCATCGGGATTACCATTTTCTTGTTGGTACATTCCTAAGGCATAAAAAGTTTCAATGCTTTTAGGTTTTATGTTTAAAGCACTGTTAAAATAATCAATAGCTACTTTGTTTTTTCTGTTTGAAAACATCAAACCTAATTGCATATAAGCATCATAATATTCTGGTTCTATTTCTATGGTTTTCAAAAAATTACGAACCGCTTTTGTTGAATCTCCAGCTTCTTTATATGCAAATCCTTTTATAAAAAATGCTTTTGGTGTAAGCTCTTGAATTTCAATTGCTCTATTTGCGTTTTGAAGCGTTAGATCAAAGTTTTTTAGGTATAAATTTAATTCGGAAAGTTTTACATAAGTTTCTGCATTTTCTGGAGAGAGCGAAAGTGCTTTATCCAAGGCGTTTTGGCATTTATTTATTTGACCCATTGCTAAATAAATATCAGAAAGTGTTAGATAATAATCTACATTTTTTTCATCAATTTGTATAGCTTTGCTAATATCGCTTAGAGCTTCGTTCACTTTATTTACAGTCAAATAAAGCTTAGCTCTCGAATCAAAAAGTTTAGCATTGTTAGCATCTTTGCTAATTTTATCGGTTAAAACTGCAATTTGGTCAACGGGTGTATTTG
>CAYTJB010000173.1:0-420 GCA_964437995.1 uncultured Bacteroides sp.
CTCACAAAGACTTTTAATTATTGGTTTTCTTTTATCATACTCTTCTCTTTCATATTTTTCAATAAATTCTCTAACGGCTTTTCTTTCATCAAATGAAAGTTCCGAATAGCCTCTAATCACTTTAACAGTATTCTTTTCCATTTCTTAAGGTTTAAAAAGTTTATAATTTAATGATTTGTCGAATTTTCCGCATACATCACAATTTGTAGAAATCATTGCAACAGGAATCTCTTCACAACACACACATTTTCGCTGAAACTCTCTTAGAGCATATCGCATTCCCATTCTTAATTCCCATTCTTTTAATTTATGTTTTGAGTTTTGTTGAGTCCTCGCTTTTAATCGTGTATTTAATATCTCAAACTTTTCATCAAGTTCTTTAAAATTATCTGGTGGAAGATTACCCAATTTTTTAAAACT
>CAYTJB010000173.1:430-6556 GCA_964437995.1 uncultured Bacteroides sp.
ACTATCAGATAATAAACTTAAATCTTGAGATGCTTCATAATCATATGCTAATTCATCATCCCATTTATGGACAACTGCAAATACAGAGAAAATCAATTGAATTATTGATAAAGGAATTGCTAACGCAATTACAGCTTTTAAAAAATTTGAATTTAATCCATAACCTAATGCTGTTGCACCTACGGCAACAGGAACAACTATACCAAAGACTTTTAACATATTTGTGTAAAATCCATGCCTTTGAGCTTTCATATCAAATATATATGCATTTCCAAACGAAGTAATTGCATTATTCCAACATGTTGTTCTTAATTTGTCAAATCTTTGTTCAGGTGTTTCCATTGTGTAGTCTTGTTTTTATATGGTTGCAGCCAACACGCAAATATACGCATATTTTTTAATCTTACAAAAAAATCTGTTTTTTTTGAAATACCTTTATGGTACTTGTTGATAGCTATATTATGTGTACGTAAAATTAATATCTTTACATAAAATTATACCAATTCTTTCTCGTATAAGATATTAAAAATACGCAGTGTCAATTTTAATTTTAATTAGGTTGCAAATATAAATTTAAAACCAAAATTTCGAATACAAATAATCATTTTTGTGTGATTTTAAAAAAAATTAAAATAATTAATGAGTCCAGTCTAAAAAGCACAGCAAAACGGAAGTTGAAAAGATATACTCCTTATTATGAATACATTATTAAAAAACTTCAAATATATTAACTTACTAACAATCAGTTGAATAACTTTATAAACTTTCAACTTTCAAACTTTATAAACTGAACTCATTAATGCAAAACAATAAACTTCTTGCTTCGGAAAGCATTTTGTTTTACCTTGTTGTCGTAAACATGGATATTACAAAAATATACACCATTGCTCAGAAAAGCAATAGGGATTTTTATTACATCGGAATCACTAAAAACTTCTGTATATAATTGTTTTCCATACATATCTGCAATTTCAATTTTATAGAAATTGCCTTCTTTATCCTCAATAGCTTGTATGTATATTTGCGTATTTGCAGGATTGGGATAAATAGTAAAGTCTATGGTATTTTTAGGCTTAATTTCTTCGGAAGACAGAATGCTAAGCGGATTTCCTTTGTAATAAGCCAAGCCACCACAAGCATTTCCTGCAAAAATATCTTGGTATCCATCATTGTCAATATCTGCAATGGCAACTCCTGTTCGGGTTCCTTCGTTAATAGGATAAACAGCATAATTGGCAACATGAATTAAAGTATCTGCCAACGTAAAGCTACCCGTTAAATTATTGTCAATATTTTTATAATAATATACCTTTCCTTCTTCGTTTCCAACCAATAAACGGGTTTCGCCTGTGCCTGTCCTGAAAAAACAAGGCGTACTGTATCCATAATTGGAAACATTGTAATTGCAAACGTCAACCCTGCCCAAACTGTCTGTTATTAGGCTAAACACTGGATTTGTAAGTGTTCCTGTATTTTTATAATAATTCAAATTTCCTTTGCGGGCAATAATGTTATTAGCAGCATCTTTCCAAAAATGTTGTCGCTCGCCGATAATTAAATCTAACAAACCATCTTTATCTAAATCAAAAAGTTGTGGCGTACTATATTCGTCAACATCAATATTTTGATAGTTTGTTTGGCTCAACACAAAATTGGGTGTTGTGGTGGTTGAGGTATTTACAAACAAAAAAAGTTTACCATCAGCATTTCCTATTATCATTTCGGCTTTCCCATCGTTATTAATATCGCCAAAAGTAGGATAAACAGCTTGTAGGTGCAAGGAGGATGTATGGGCAAAATCTCTTGTAATTAGTTTAAAAACGGGTGTAGTTGCTGTTCCAATGTTTTTGTACAAAGCTATTTTGGAAACAAAAATTGAATGAATAAATCCGCTTTGCATATAGGTTGAATCGCGATAGCCGATATTGCTTACAAACAAATCTTTCAAGCCATCGTTGTCGTAGTCGAACAACACAGGATAGGCACCGGTTCCAACGTCTATCATATCATGTTGTAAAAAATCTTCGGTTTGAAATTGAAAAACAGGATTGGCATTTGTGCCGTTATTTTTGTACAACCAGTTGCTTTTATAGGTTTCAGCCGTTGTTAAATTGGCATCAAAGGGCGAAACGAGCAAATCTTTTTTGCCATCGTTATTTACATCTAAATACTGAGCGGAAGGAAAGGAATACAGCCAGATTTTATTGGTGTTGGAAGGAAAATTGGTATCTTGGGCTATTATGTGAGCTGTATCTATTGTTCCGCCATTGGTAAGTTTTATAAGATTGGGATAATCAACATCGCCTATTAACAAGTCTTTTAAACCGTCTCCGTTCATATCTATGGCTAACAGCGTAGAACCCGAATGCTTTGGTGGGCTATTATCCTTACTGATTAATAATTTTGAGCCATTTAAACAGGTGTCGAGCTGTAAAACGTTGGAGGCTTCGCTTTCGGCAAAGCAACCCCAACTCTCGTCTGTTAATTCAAAATCTAACGAATCGGCTGTTCCAAAATGTTCTATCGAAAGGTTTTTATGATAGTTTACATATTTACCCAATACCCAAAAGTTGAGAATATCCAAATCGCCATCGTTGTCAATATCGGCAATGGCTGGAAAATCTTCCGAAAGGCAAAAAAGATTGGTGTAAGTGCCATTGTATGAAGATAGTATAGGATCTTTTACCAATTTAAAAATCAAAGATGTGCTTGAATAATTTTTATACACTTTGATGCCGCCGTTGGAATACGTAAAAATATCTTCTCTGCCATCGTTATTGTAATCAATGAATTGCACCCAACTGTGCATAGCAGGAAAGAGAACCGAATATTCCGGTGCATAAGTGTAACTTACTGTATTTGAAGTCCCTGTATTGATAAATGGTAAAATTCTATTTCCGATTTTATCGAAAACAAATAAATCTTTAATTCCGTCAAAATTCAAATCAATGGAAGAAAATTGCGAGCCATTCATACCGCCTGTCCATGAGAATAGCATGGCATTTCCAATACTATCCTGAACGGGAATAGTATTGTTTCTTACAAATACATAATCATGTGTTTGCGAAAAACTTGTGTTGATATGTATAAGCAAAAACACAACAATACCAATTAGTTGGTAAATGGTGTTTTTTCTTGTTGAAATAATACATTGCATATATAAACCTGATATAAAAGGTACGTAAACAATTGATTTTATTAGTGTCTATATGAAAATATAAGTTTTTATTTGAGAAGTGTTTTTTTTGTTTTATTTGAACGACTTTTGTCATCCCATTTTTTTGTCATGCTGAACGAAGTGAAGCATCTCATTAATAATGAACACTTTATTTAATGATATTCCTTCCCGAAGTTTCGGGACTACACATTTAAAAATCCTTCGCAATACTATAAATTACGAAATATATTATTGTGCTTACATTCTTTGTTAACTCTTCGTAATTTTGTATTGCTAACACAACCCACCGCTATTTTTAAATGCTTGTTTTATAGCGTAAATTGCTTGAGGTCGGTCAGTGCTTCGTAGCAAAACATTGTAATAAAATTACGTATAAAAAAGAACGGTTTGATTAGTTACGTCATTTTATATTATTTTGTTTATTCAACATTAGCCCTCGGAATGACAAAACTACCTGAATTTGAAAATTAAAACCCTAATTTCATTTTTACATTCATAATTCATCACTCATAATTAATAATTAATAATTATTTTCCTATCTTTTCGTTCCAAATTCCATTAAAAATGCTTTGATAAAATCTTCTAAATCGCCATCCATAACTGCCTGTACATTCGATGTTTCAACACCTGTACGTAAATCTTTTACCATTTTATAAGGATGCATCACATAACTGCGTATTTGCGAGCCCCATTCTATTCTTTTTTTTGTATTTTCTATGGCATCAATTTTCTCACGCTTTTTGCGAAGTTCAATTTCGTACAATTGCGATTTAAGCATTTGTATGGCTTTTTCGCGGTTTTGCCCTTGCGAACGTGTTTGTTGGCATTCAATTATAATTCCCGAAGGTTCGTGTTTCAATCGCACTGCCGTTTCTACTTTATTTACGTTTTGTCCACCCGGACCACCCGAACGAAAAGTATCCCAAGAAATATCCGCCGGATTAATTTCAATATTGATATTATCGTCAATTATTGGATACGCATACACCGAAGCAAAAGAAGTGTGGCGTTTATTGGCTGAATCGAAGGGCGATAAACGAACCAAACGGTGCACTCCATTTTCGCCTTTCAGGTATCCGTAGGCAAATTCGCCTTCAAACTCAAGCGTTGCCGATTTAAAACCAGCTATATCGCCTTCTTGTATATCAATGGTAGATACTTTACAATTGTTGCGTTCGCCCCAACGAATGTACATCCGCATCAGCATTTCTGCCCAATCTTGGCTCTCTGTTCCACCGGCACCAGAGTTTATAGTAACAATAGCTCCCAAACGGTCTTCTTCACCACTGAGCATGTTTTTGAACTCTACAGTTTCAACTAATTTTAACGTAGTTTTGTATTGAGCTTCGAGTTCTGCTTCGGTAGCTTCGCCGGCTTCAAAAAACTCAGCCATTACCTTAAAATCTTCGAAACTTTGGCTGGTATTAGCAAAAGCATCTGTCCACAATTTTTTATCGCGGATAGATTTTAATACTACTTCTGCTTTTTTTGAATCGTCCCAGAAATTGGGTTCGTGGGTAATTTTTTCTTCTTCAGCTATTAAAATAAGCTTTTGGTCAATGTCAAAGAAACCTCCTTAGGTCGCCGACTCTTTTATCCAAATCTTTTAAGACTTCCGATACTATCATAGGATGATTGAATTAAGGTGCAAACTTACATAATTTTTTAAAAAGAGAATGGTAAAAAAATGTATTGCCAATAAATATAGATTTATTCATTGGTTGGGTTCTTTGTTTTGAATAACGGCTGAGGCTTGCTATTCGGCGGGGCGAATCGAAGCCGTTTCCTGTCCGAATACACCAAAGGTAATTAAAAAAACAACACTTGACTAAAACCCCGCTGCCCCTCTGATAGCAAGCCTTTTTTAGCAGTAGTATAATTTACTTTTTTGTTTTGTCTTGTATTTATTTTGTTGAACTTGCTTTAATTTTATCAACTAAACTATTAGAAATACTATCTGCGCTGTTTTTATCTAATTCGGTATATTGGGTAACGAAATTGTAACATATTCTGTCAACTTTAATCATGGCAATTGTTCCATATACTATATTTGTGTCACTCATTTTTTTAATATAATCTGCGCATATCATTGTTTCGAATTGTCTATTATTACAGTCTTTTTCAATTAAAGATGAATAACCTTTCCCTAATAGGGTTAAGTTAAATTCATCGTTTTCTGCTAAAAGTACTCTTGTGCATACAACTGTGAATTGGCCTTCTTCAAAGTCTAAATAATTGTAAAGAGTATTCACATCTTCTACTTGTGTTGAAAACGTATAAGATGATGCAAGTAATGGTAAGCATATATCAAAGAACTGAATTGTTGAATCGTTGGAGACAAACTTTGCACTTTCCATTTGTTTGTTAAACTCTATTCTATTCGCTTCCTGAAATTCTCTTGTATTCAGTTTATGAGGGGAATTATAGATGTTTAAAAATATTATAAGTGCAATTGGAATTATTAGAAAAATACTTGGCCACAAAATATTTCTTTTTTGAAAATTGTCAATCACTTTAATTTGATGTTTCCAAAATAGGCCAATTAAAATTAATCCACCAACAAGGTTAATAGGAATATACGAGTAATAAGTTTGGATGCCAAGAAACAAGGTCAGTTTATATGCTAAAAAAGAATAGACTATAGAAAAGATGATTGTCGGAACAATATATTTTTTATTATCAGTTTCTTTCAGATTCTGTGCATATAGAAGAGCACCGAAAAAAGTTGAACCTATTGTCGAAAGAAGTACAATTGATGATTTAGAATATATTCGTTTTATACTATCCATTTGGTAGAATCTATATTAACGCTAACTTATTTATATATGCACCTTTTTGTCTTCTAAGGTGCATATATCCACCCAAAAATGGCATGCTTTGCGCACCTTTTTTTACATTATTTTAGGTAAATACTATTTTCTACAAACTTACATATTTTTTATTAAAGA
>CAYTJB010000174.1:0-6489 GCA_964437995.1 uncultured Bacteroides sp.
TTATTAATTCTTTCAATTTGCAGTATTAGAAGCAATTGAATAATAGCATAAACTTACTTTCCTTGTAAAAACTACATTAATTATTAAAATTTTAAGGTGTAATAACTGATGTTTTAAAATTTTTGATAAACGAAAAATAAAAAAAAGCTTGTTTTTCTCAAAAATATATTATCTTTGCGTATTAAAATAATAAACATTCATTTTTAACCAAAATACAGGAGGGCTATTATCGAATAAATATTTACTCTTTTTCTTATAAACATAACAAAAGGAGGTTTGCATGAATGCTGACGTTTTAACTGACAATGAGTTAATTGCAAAATATTTAGATGGTAATCACCAGATGCTCGAATGTTTAATTTCCCGTCATCAAAAGAAAATTTTCTCTTACATCATTATGATAGTAAAGGATAAAGCTATTGCTGAAGATATTTTTCAGGATACTTTTATCAAAGTAATTAATACAATTCGTTCTGGAAGTTACAAAGAGGAAGGGAAATTTATTCAATGGGCAATGCGAATTGCTCATAATCTTACCATTGACCACTTTAGATGGTTAAAAAAAATCCCTACAATAGAAAACAAAGACGAATACAATATTTTTGATACTATAAAAATATATGACGAATCTATTGAAGAAAAGATGATTACAGAACAAATTCATGCTGACGTTAAGTCGCTGCTCGAAATGTTACCAGACGAACAAAAAGAAATAATTATACTTCGTCATTATGCCGATATGAGTTTCAAAGATATTGCAGAACATACCAATGTAAGCATAAACACTGCACTCGGACGTATGCGTTATGCACTTATTAATATGCGTAGAATAGCGAAAGAGAAATCAATACAACTTTCTGCATAATTATTTTCTTTTTTTTACAATAATCACATTTTTTTTTCGTTTGCTTTAGTATAATGTTTAAAATATTTATAAAGCCTATGAAAAAAAGCTACACTTTACATGTTGATAATTTGTTTTTTACACCCCAATCTTTTTCTTTGCATCAATCTAAAAATGAAGAAGATACTTTAATTCCAAGCAAGCAAATTATTCAAAATTTGATTAACTATTCAAAATCATTGAATATAATCAAGTTACAATCAATTGGTACTTTTGGTTTAATTTCAAATTAGTAAAACAAAGTTCTGCTAAGGATTGTTATCAATAGTAGAACTTTTTACTTTATTTAGATGCATATAAAAGAACGATTTCGATTGGTAATTGACTATTTTACCAAAAATCAACCCATAGCCGAAACTGAATTAAGCTATAAAAATCCTTTTCAGTTGCTTGTAGCAGTGATACTTTCGGCACAATGTACCGATAAAAGGGTAAACATTATTACGCCTCCATTGTTTAAGAAATTTCCTGATGCTCATTTGCTCTCAAAGGCTACGCAAGAAGAAGTGTATGAACTTATTAAATCATGTTCATACCCCAACAATAAAGCAAAAAATTTAATAGGAATGGCATATAGATTAATAGAACTATTTGATGGAAAAATGCCAGATGATGTAGATGAATTGCAAAAATTGCCTGGTGTTGGACGAAAAACAGCCAACGTTATTGCATCAGTAGTATTTAACAAACCTGCTATGGCTGTAGATACACACGTATTTAGAGTTTCCGAAAGAATAGGTTTAACTACACATTCCAAAAATCCATTAGAAACAGAGAAGCAATTGGTAAAATACATTCCTGCTTCAAAAATACCAATAGCGCATCATTGGCTTATCTTGCATGGTAGGTATATTTGTGTAGCCCGTAAACCAAAGTGTAATGAATGTGGATTAACATCGTTTTGTAGTTATTATATTGGAAACAACAAAAGATGATAAGTATACTGGTAAATTGGAAATGGCATCTTGTAAAACTATCCTAATCTTAATAACAAAAGAAAACATCAACAAATCTTTAAATCTCCCAATCAATAAATTATCATATTTCAAAATCACTTTTTATGCCCATCTTTTTTACAACATGGCGATAATTTGTTATACGCTTTTTCATCAGCTTTTACATCGTCGGCATCATAACCTACTTTACTGATAGCCAATCTTATTTTTTCAGGAGTAGTTTTAGTAGCATCGTATTTAATAGTAACTACCTTGCTTTCAACGTTAAGTTCGGAATTTTTAACACCTTTTTCAAAAGCCATCGCTTTTTCAATAGCTTCCTTGCACATACCGCATTGTGAAGATGTTTTGATTTTTATTACTTCATATTTAGTTGTTTTTTTGTCTTGTGCCACAGATTGTTGGGCAAACACTGCCATTATGGCAATAATTACTACGATTACTTTTGTTTTCATTTTGTTTATTATTTAATTAATTGTTATAAATTCTTTTAAAATACTGATGCAAAAATTATGTAAATTTACGATAATCGTACTCATTGTTTTAATTGTCAAATAATTTTAAAACAATATATTACATCAATTAATAGTTAATCTAATACCTGCATATACCATTCTTCCCATTAATGGTCCGTAAATCATAGAAGCATCAAACTTACTGCTAAATGGTTTGTCGAAACTCATAATAGGATTGTGTTGCATGTAGTCGCCAATATTTTCGCTGCCAATATATACGTCAAAATTTCTAAATTTACGTGTTATTTGTCCTAACATAAAAGCATAAGCTGGTGAATAATTATCATAAATCGGCGTATTGGGAGCCATTATCATATTAGGCAGACGACTTTTTCCGTTTAATTGTAAAGTAAAATCAAAAATCCATTTATCAAATTTTGTAGCATAAGAGAGCGTGATTAATCCCTTATATTTACTTATATATGGTTTCTCAAAATTTCCTTTTAAATAATCAACCTTCACATCATTAATACGTCCTGCAAGTGTAACATTAAAACGTTTAAAAGGTTCAATGCTAAATTCGGCTTGGAAACTATTTGAATAAGATTTTCCATTTGTATTATTAAACCCAAGATTGTAAAAATTAACATGATGCATGCTGTAATCAATATCTGCTATTATTTGGTTGATAAATTCGGTTCTGTAAAAGTCGAGAGTAAAAGTGACTTTTCTATTATCTTTTAATTCCCAGCATTTGGTAAAATTAATTCCATAGTTCCATGCCTCTTCTAAATCAAGATTATCCATAATTGTAAATGTGCGATTACTTGCCATATAGCCCATGTTTTCACTAAAAATACTTGCAGAGCGATATCCTTTACCTACCGATGCCCTTATTGTTGAGCTATTAGTAACGTTCCATTTAATATGCAAACGTGGTGTTAGATATGTGCGATAATAACTATTAAAGTCAGCACGTAAACCTGCTATTAAGGTAAATTTTTCGTGAACTTCAAAAGTATATTGTCCGAAAATACCAGGAACTGATTCTATATGAGGTCTTAAATAAGCAGTATCTGTTGATTTATTGTTTTTTAATTTTATATAAGTTTCGTTGTAATTATCGTATTGATAACTAAAACCTAAGCTATATAAATGTTGATGCGAAATTTCAGACTGAAAAATAGTATTCAGATAAAAGCTTTTTTGGGTACCATCATATTTAGTCATGCCAAAATAAGCGTCTTGTTTGTGATAAGTTGCAGAAGCCTGAATTCCTAAACTTGTTTCGTCCATAAAAGGTAGCACAAATCCATTTTTAGAAAATACTTGCAAACGTTGGTTATTAATACTTATTCCATATTTAACGGTATCGTTTTTATGAATGTTTTCATCATAATCTATTTGTCCACCATTGCGGTTTTCGTTTACAACATTAATTCCCAAGATAGAATGATACCCTTTATTTTCATAATACCATCGGTTAAATAAATTAATTTGATTTGATAATGGTTGATCCATAAAACCGTCACTGTTTTCATCCCATTTCTTACCTAAATATCCTCCATGTATCATTAGCATTGTACTTAGGTTTTTATTCAAATGTAAAGCCGACATAGCATTTAATTCTGTTTTTAACTCGGAATTAGTATAAACATTTAAAAATAAAGGCTTGCTGGTTTGCGGTTTTTTATACTCTACATTAATTTGTCCGGTAACCGATTCGTAACCATTGATTACAGAAGAAGTCCCTTTTGAAATTTGAATAGCTTCCATCCACGAACCCGGAACATAACTCAACCCATACGAAGAAGATAATCCTCTCAAAAATGGAATATTTTCCCACATTAATTGACTGTAAATACCTGCTAACCCAAGCATTTGAATTTGTTTTGCACCTGAAATAGCATCGGTATAACCTACATCTACAGTTGCACTGTTTTCAAAACTTTCTGATAAATTACAACAAGCTAATTTTTGTAATCCTACAGTAGTAATTATCTCTGTTTTAATAGGTTTTAACCACGAAATGTAAGCTCCTTCCAATCCTGCAGAAATTACTACTTCGGAAAGTTCGGTAACATTGGTTAATATAATTTTTATTTCTTCTTTTTCTTTAGAAATCAAGATAGTATCATTTTTATAACCTACAAAGCTAATAACCAAACGAGCAGGCATAACTTCGGTTTTTTCTAAACTAAATTCTCCTTTGTCGTTGGTAGATGTACCTTTTCTGCTTTCTAACCAATATATATTAGCAAAGGCTAGGGGACTTAGTTTTTTCTCTTGGTCGTATTCGTAAACCCTACCTTTTAAAATGGCAGGTGCTTGAGCCATAATTTGTTGTGATGACAAAAACATGGCAATAAGATATATTATTGGATAATATTTTAATTTATACATTTTTAATTTTATTGTTTTTGTGATTTATTTGTTAACTTTTGTTGTTTTGTTAGCATATTAAAAGAAGAAAGATATTTTAATATGTGTTTAAATTTTATTGATATTCCTCATTGTTACCAGAAATAACAAATAAAAATTTGCATTACAAAAACGCCATCATAACTAAAAAATTAATTGTGATGGGTGTAATTTAAGCAATACAAAACTACGCAGCAATAAATCAAATACGGAATTGAGAATGGAAACTTAAAATATCCTGCCCCGATTGTTTGATGGGCGGACTTTTGGAAGTATAAATGTTGTATTCGGAGTGAAATAAATTATCTGTAAAAAGAAAAGAATTAGCAATAAATACAATAGGAGGGCTAAAATTTTTGTTATTTCTATCAAAAGTATATTCATCAGAAATCTTAAAATATCCTTTGGTATTTTTACAACAATGCTCGTTTTTATTCACATTGCAACAATCATGTTCTTTGCTATTTTCCTCATCAGCACAACAATTGGGTGCTTTCTCATGAGCACATTGGTAATCGCTTACAAACAAATGAAATTCGTTGGTATTGTTATCAGAACAATGATGAATAACAAAACTTATTCCGGTAGAAGACGCCAGAAAAAGCATAATAGCTGCAAGGCTTGCAATATATGTTAGTATTTTATTCATCAATGCAAAAGTAGAAATTTTTTGTTTTAAATGGTGTTAAATGATGGTTAATTGTTAAAAAATCTTGCGATTACTACTTAGTTTATAAAGCTGATAAACGCTTATGAAGCCTGTATTAACAGGTTTTTTGTTAGTTAATTATTGGTAGGGCGGGATACTCAATTGTCCGTGATTTTTATTTTTTTTAATAAGTCATTTACATATTTGTTCTTTGGATCACAAAGCAAAGTTCTGTTTGCTAAATAAAGAGCTAAATCATCTTCATAAAACATATAGGCGCATTCAGTTAAATATTCAAGGACTTGACAATAAGAAGATTTCCCTTTCTGCTCCGTAATAGTAAATAAAAATCTACTTATCTCAAAGTAAGCCTCCTTCCATTTTTTATTGTCCATATAAAGTGTTCCTAATTTCCAATATGCTTCTTTGTGCCATAAATCAATTGAGAATTGATAGTTTGTATCATACCAAACAGAATCCAAAGATCTGACAAGTTTCTGATAAACCCGATAACTCTCTTCTTTATCAATTTTATAACAAGCTCTGGAATAATGTTCAAGAATAAAGAAGTTGTTTGGTTCTTTTTTTTCAGCTTCTGTCAATATATTTTTTGCATTATGATAATCTCCTTTATTATAGTATTCTATTGAAAGTTTAATCTCTTTATCATAAGTTTCTGACATGGGTTCAGGATAACCAGTAATGAATCCAAATTCTCTACCTTTTTTAATTATAGTATCTTTTGAACTTAAAATTTGATCAGAAACATGAAAGTGGTAAACAGCAATTTTGTCCCATTCATTCATCAATGGTATATCTGGATTGTTTTTCTGATATTTAACAGTCAGAAAAACAGGGTTTTTATATTTATTATTATTTTCCTGATATTTAACAGTCAAAAAAACAGGATTTTTATATTTATCATTATTTTCCTGAGATTTAACAGTTAGGAAAATAAATAGATTTAGCAATAAAAATAGATGACTTTTCATCTGTTTAAAATTTATTAATTTATTGATATTTAATAGTATAAGAAAACCGCTAAGCGGTTAAAAACTTAAGAATTTATAATTAACAGGTTTCATTAAAAACCGCTAAGCGGTT
>CAYTJB010000175.1:0-6179 GCA_964437995.1 uncultured Bacteroides sp.
GCTCCAGTAGATTTTGAGGATACTATGGATAATTACGACAAAGTACTCGAAATTATTGGCGAAATTGCAGGAGATATTATTGCAGAAAATGCTGAATCTGTTGACCATGATGGTCCTGTTTTAGAAAATAATCAAGTAAAGTATGCAAAAGGAACGCAACAAAACTATGATACACTTTTTCAAGCAGGTGTTGTAGGTATTTCGTTGCCACGTAAATATGGTGGTTTGAACTTTTCATTTGTACCTTATGTAATGTCAGCTGAATTAGTAGCCCGTGCCGATGCCGGCTTTGCTAATATTTGGGGGTTACAAGATTGTGCTGAAACTTTACACGAATTTGCTTCGGAAGAAGTAAAAGATGAGTTTTTACCTCGTTTTAATCGCGATGGAGTAACGGCAGCAATGGATTTAACCGAACCAGATGCAGGTTCCGATTTGCAAGCCGTTCAGCTTAAAGCTACTTACGATGAAAAAGCAGGATGTTGGAAATTGAATGGTGTAAAACGTTTTATTACCAACGGCGATGCTGATGTTTCATTGGTGTTGGCACGTTCAGAAGAAGGAACTTCCGATGCACGCGGATTATCATTGTTTGTTTACGATAGAAAAGAAAATGCAATGGTTGTTCGTCGTATCGAAAATAAATTGGGTATAAAAGGCTCGCCTACTTGCGAATTGGTATTTACCGATGCTCCAGCCAAATTGGTGGGCGATCGCAAAATGGGCTTGATAAAATATGTAATGTCGTTGATGAATTCAGCACGTTTGGGCGTAGGTGCTCAATCTGTAGGTATTGCCGAAGCTGCTTATCGCGAAGCATTAAAATATGCCCACGAAAGAGAACAGTTTGGAAAAGCAATTATTGAATACCCAGCCGTTTATGAGTTGCTTACCAATATGAAAGCTAAAACGGATGCTATTCGTACATTGTTATATGAAACTTCGAGATACGTTGATATTTACAAATCATATAATAATCTTGCTGAAGATAGAACTCTTACTCCCGAAGAAAGAAACGATTTAAAACACCATCAAAGAATTGCTGACGTTTTAACTCCTCTTTTAAAACTTTTTTCGAGCGAATATTGCAATCAAATTGCGTATGATTCTTTACAAGTGCATGGTGGTACAGGTTTTATGAAAGATTTCCCAATAGAACGCATTTACCGCGATGCCCGTATTACTACTATTTACGAAGGAACTTCTCAATTACAAGTAGTTGCAGCTATTAGAGGCGTTGCTAATGGCGTATATTTAAAAATATTACGCGATAACGAACAAATTGCTCTAAAACCGGAATTAGATTATCTAAAAAACTCATTGGTTAAAATGACCGACCAATTTGCAAAAACAATTGATAAAGTTACTACTGCCGAAAGTACTGAATTGTATGACTTTCATGCACGTCGTTTAGTTGAAATGGCTGGTAATATTGTTATAGGGTACTTATTACTCTTTGATGCCAATCGCAGCGATAAATACAAAAAGTCTGCCGAAATATTTATCCGTTTAGGTAAAACTGAAAATACTCAAAAAGTAAGCTTTATCAATAGTTTTGATGTAAAAGAATTAGGAGATTATAAATACTAATACCGAAATGAAATATGTAATAGTCCAATTCACTATCGCTCTTGGAACTATAATATCTTTCTGATCGGTATTATATCATTTATAAAACGAACTAATTTATAAATCACTTTGGTATAATATTTATGTTTAAAATATTTATAAAAAAGAGAGGTTAATAGCCTCTCTTTTTGTTTTTTAAAATGCCATTCCAATAAAAACCCTTAATGTTTCTGTGTGTCCTTAATGTCTTAGTAATAAAATATTCTTTTTAACATTTCAAACGTCCTCATTATTCTAAAACATAACCTAATTTATCAAAATACAAGTGTTATAATGCATCTACCCTATTCCTGCATATAAGGATATTAAAAATCTGTAGCTGGTATTAGGTTTCCCTTTATGCTTCTTCCATAAAAAATCCTTAACAACTAAATTGTTAAGGATTTACAAACAATAAATATTCTAAAATTAAGAATATTTATTTGTTATCTTAAAATTCAAAAATTATACCTTGTGCTAATGGAAGGTCGGTGCTATAATTAATTGTATTGGTTTGCCTTCTCATATACTGTTTCCAAGAGTCAGAGCCAGATTCTCTTCCTATGCCAGTGTCTTTTTCGCCACCAAATGCACCTCCAATTTCTGCTCCTGACGTTCCACCGTTTACATTTGCCAACCCACAATCGGAACCAGAACTTGATAAAAATTGTTCGGATTCTCGCATATTTAAAGTAAAAATTGAAGAAGATAATCCCTGAGGCACACCATTATTTAAAGCGATAGCTTCATCTAATGTATTGTATTTCATAAGATAAAGAATAGGTGCAAAAGTTTCTTCTTGAACTATTTTATAATGATTTTCGGCTTCAATAATAGCAGGAACAACATAATTGTCAGAAAGAGCACCCTTTTCTAACTGATACCCTCCAATCAATACATTTCCACCTTCTGCTTTTGCCTGATTAATTGCATTTAAAAATGCATCAACCGAAGCTTTATCAATTAAAGGTCCGATTAATGTATTTTCGTGCAATGGATTACCAATCTTTTTTTGAACTTCTTTATACGCATTTATCAAATTCTTTTTTACTTCGTCGTACACATTTTTGTGAACGATAAGTCTTCGTGTTGACGTACATCTTTGCCCACAAGTTCCTACAGCACCAAAAACAGTAGATGCAATTGCCATTTTCATATCGGCAGCATCAGAAATAATAACTGCATTGTTTCCGCCTAATTCAAGAATAACTTTCCCAAGTCTTTCGCCAATAATAGCTCCGGCTCTTTTACCAACTCTGGTTGAACCTGTAATAGAAAATAAAGGAATACGCTTATCTGCCACAAAATTATCGCCAAGTACCGATGATTTTGCAATAATCATATTAAAAACACCCTCAGGAATGTTATTATCTTTTAATACTTTTCTAATAATATTTTGAGTTGCAATAGCACATAATGGCGTTTTTGAACTTGGTTTCCAAATTACCACATCACCACAAATTGCTGCCAGCATCGAATTCCAAGCCCAAACTGCAACAGGGAAATTAAATGAAGTTATTAACCCAACAATTCCTAATGGATGATATTGGTCATACATTCTGTGCTCACTACGTTCCGATTGCATTGTAAAACCATTCAGTAAACGCGATTGTCCTACGGCAAAATCGCAAAGATCAATCATTTCTTGAACTTCGCCTAAACCTTCCTGATAAATTTTCCCCATTTCGAGTGAAACAAGGTAAGCCAAATCATCTTTAGCTTCACGCAAAGCAAGCCCAATTTGTCTGACAACTTCTCCTCTTTCAGGAGGTGGTATTTTCCTCCAAATTAAAAAAGCTTCTTCGGCTTTCTTTATAACAGTTTCATAATCACCTATAGTTGCATTTTTTACTTTTGCAATTAAGCGATTATCTATTGGTGAAAAAGATTCTGTAATATCGCCTTTTGTGTCAAACCATTCAACACCTGTACATACACCATTATTTATTTCACTAATTCCTAATTTTTCTAAAACTTGTTTTATTCTTATTTCGTGTTTCATCTGTTTGTATTTAATTTTTTATTTTGGTTGAGTTATTAAGTGAATAGGTTATTAGGTTATTAGGTTATTAGGTTATTAGGTTATTAAGTTATTGGGTTATTGGGTTATTGGGTTATTGGGTTATTGGGTTATTGGGTTATTGGGTTAGTTCTTTAATAACTAAAAAAAATAATTTTTAGAACCCTTTTATATTATTCAGTCATATAAGGATAAATAAAATCTGTAGCTGGCACCAGCGTTTCTTTTACGGTTCTTGGACTTACCCATCGCAATAAATTCAAATGGCTACCCGCTTTATCGTTGGTACCAGAAGCTCTTGCACCGCCAAATGGTTGTTGCCCAACCATAGCTCCCGAAGGTTTATCATTGAAATAGAAATTTCCTGCTGCATAACGCAAAGCTTTACAGGCTTTTATTAATGTGTATTTATCATTACTAAAAATAGCTCCTGTTAAAGCATAAGGCGAAGTTTGATCACATATTTTCAATGTTTCTTCAAATTTTTCATCTTCATACACAAAAATTGTCATTACAGGTCCAAAAATCTCTTCTTCCATCGTTAAAAAATGAGGGTTAGTAGTAACAATAATAGTAGGCTCTACAAAATAACCTTTTGAGCAATTGCCTTTTCCTCCAGCAATAATTTCTGCTTCATTCGAATTTTTAGCTTTTTCGATATATGACATTATATTATCGTAAGAATTTTTATCAATTACCGCATTTACAAAGTTTTCAAAATCAACAACATCACCAATTTTTATTCTTGATATCATTGATAATAATATGGTTTTTACTTCTTGCCAAATTGAAGTTGGAATGTAAGCTCTTGAAGCTGCCGAACATTTTTGTCCCTGATATTCAAAAGCTCCTCTAATAATTGCAGTAGCTAATTCCTGAGGCTTTGCCGAATTATGAGCAAAAATAAAGTCTTTGCCACCGGTTTCACCAATTAATTTAGGATACGATTTGTAAAAACTAAGATTCTCAGTTGCTTGTTTCCATAAATGATTAAACGTATTGTTAGAACCGGTAAAATGAATACCTGCTAAATCTTTATGGTTCATCACAATATTACTAATGGTTGCACCCGAACCAGGAACAAAATTTATAACACCTGCTGGCATTCCTGCTTCCTCAAGTATTTTCAGTAAATAATAATTTTATAATACAGAGGTTGTAGCAGGTTTCCAAACAGTAGTATTTCCCATTAAAGCTACCGAAGTATTCAAATTAGCTGCTATGGCAGTAAAATTAAATGGAGTAATAGTGTATATAAATCCTTCTAATGGACGGTATTCTAAACGATTGATAGTTTGATTATCTGAAATGGGTTGTTCCTTATAAATTAAAGAAGCAAAATAAACATTAAATCTCAAAAAATCGATTATTTCGCAAGCAGCATCAATTTCAGCCTGAAAAGCATTCTTCGACTGTCCGAGCATAGTTGCTGCATTCAATACATAACGATATTTTTTTGATATTAATTCAGCTGCTTTTAACATAATTGAAGCTCTTTCATCCCAAGGTAAATTCATCCAATCATCTTTGGCTTGCAAAGCAACTTCAATTGCCATTTGCACCTCTTTTTCAGTAGCCTGATGATAAGTTGCCAATACATGTTGATGGTTATGAGGCATTACCACTTTTCCTATTTTACCGGTTTTAATTTCTTTTCCGCCAATAATTAACGGAATTTCAATTTGTTGTTTAGTTTGTCGTTTGAGTTCTGCTGTTAATAATTTTCGTTCTTCGCTTCCTTGCAAATAACTGTAAATAGGCTCATTAATAGGTTCTCTGAAGTTATAAATTGCGTTGTTCATTTTTATTACTATTTATTAAATTTCGATATGAATATTTTTACAATTCGTTGCAAAAATATGAATTTTTGCTATATTAAACAGAAATTTATTTACTTTTGTTTTTAATTTATATAAAATTCGTAGGTAATAGTGTTTGTAAGAAAACTATGAAATTTACTTATTTTGCTGTATAAATTGTTTTGTCATTCCGAACGATAGTGAGGAATCTCAATTAATAAGGTATTCTTATGTGATGAGATGCTTCCTTCGTCAGCATGACAAAAGAAAGATTAGAAGAAACAAAAATAAAAACAAACAATAAAACAAAACACCATGAAACTTCAAAAACAATTAATATTAATAAGTATGAGCAGTATAATGCTATTTTCTTGCAAACCAAACAAAAATGCAAGCACTGAAAACAAAGATGATTTTAACTATAAAGTTGAACAATTTGCCGATTTAAAAATCATGCGTTACCAAGTGCCAGCATTTGATTCATTAACATTACAACAAAAAGAATTGGTTTATTATTTAAGCGAAGCAGCCAAAGTCGGTCGCGACATTGTTTGGGATCAAAACTTTAAATATAACTTGCTTATTCGCAAAACTTTAGAAGCTATTGTGGATAGTTATAAAGGCGATAAAAACTCCGAAGATTTCAAAAAATTTATGGTTTATACCAAAGGAGCCATAGGAAACCTGATTGAAATTTGCACCCATGTGCTAGAGAATGGGAAAACGATTCCCTTAACTGAAGTTCACAAAAA
>CAYTJB010000175.1:6189-6488 GCA_964437995.1 uncultured Bacteroides sp.
AAATACAGAAGATTTTAAAAAATTTATGGTTTATACCAAAAGAGTTTGGTTTTCGAATGGCATACACCATCATTATTCTTCCGAAAAATTTATCCCTGATTTTACCGCAGATTATTTTGCCGAATTGATAAAAAACAGCGATGCTGCGAAACTTCCTTTATTGCAAGGCGAAACTGCAGAACAATTAACTAAAAAACTAACTCCAATATTATTTGACCCTACTTTATTTGCTAAAAAAGTAAGTTCCGATGCTTCGCAAGATTTACTAAAAAGCTCTGCTTCTAATTTTTATGAAGGAG
>CAYTJB010000176.1:0-6475 GCA_964437995.1 uncultured Bacteroides sp.
AGTGTATCAGAAGTAGCACCTGAAATATTTACGCCATTAATCAAGTTTACTGTTCCTTTTCTCCATTGATAAGTAAGCCCTGAGCCTGTTGTTGTTACTGAGAAACTTATTGAATTTCCAATACATGCTGTTTGATTTATTGGTTCAGTAGTAATTATTGGCGATGTACTAATCGTTAATGAAACATATATTGAAGTATCATTTGGCAAACAACTTCCTGAAACGATTACATTATAATTAGCTGATGTATCTGAGATACTGATAGAATTAAATTTAAGTGTATCTGAGGTTACTCCAGAAATATTAACTCCGTTAATTAAATTCACACTTCCTTTTCTCCATTGATAGGTTAAATTTGAGCCTGTTGCAGTAATAAATAATTTTACTGAATTTCCTATACATGCATTTTGATTGCTTGGTTCAATTGTTATGATTGGAGGAGTATTAACTACTAATGAAACATTAATTGATGTATCATTTGGTAACACCGAACCACTAACGATAACATTATAGTTTGTAGCAGTATCTGACAAACTGACAGGATTAATTTTTAGTGTATCCGAAGTTGCACCTAATATATTTCCTCCATTAATTAAATTCACATTTCCTTTTCTCCATTGATAGGTAAGAGCAGCTCCTGTTGCAGTTACTGAAAAATTAACTGAATCTCCAGAACAAACAGTTTTATTTACCGGTTCTGTTATAATGACTGGTCCTGCAGTAGCACCACAACCCGGAGGCATAATGGCTGTTAACCCTGATGTAGTTATAGCTCCAACCATTGTAAGAGCTCTTCCATTAAGAACTACACCTGTATTTAATAAATTAATAGCACCATTTGGGACAACAATATTCCCATTAAACTCTGAATAATTGTTTATACTTACAGCTCCATTAATCAACCAAAAAACGTTTTTTGCCTGAGCGCCATTTATTAAATGAACATTTGAATAAGTACTTGTTGTAAGAGCAGGACTTCCTCCTGTAATTTTAATAACGAAAACACCATTTGAATTGCCTTGAGCATCAAGATACAGAGAATTTGTAAAAGTGGCTGCTGAGTTCATAACATAAACATGAGGTGTCAGTACCAGATTATTCCCGAACTGAGCGGGATAAAGCAGTTCAATATCAGGAACCATTGCATTTAAAGTATCATATAGTTTCGATAAATCTAAAGCTGCCTGAATTGTGGAAGGATCCTGAATAAGATGAAGTGCTCCTGTTACATCTCCGGCTGACCAACCGGTAATTGAACCAATACCGTTATTGCCAACATCTCCTATTGAAGTTGATGTTCCTGTTGTGTTTGTAAGTGCACCATTACTTGAAAATATAGCATAACAGGCAATAGAACCCATAGTTGGAAATGCAGGACCAGCCAAAACCGGACTTCCACAACCAGATGGTGTAAAAGCTGTTATTCCATCAATAGTTATTGCACCGGTTGTGGTTAACAATCTTCCTTCAATTGAGTCACCGGTTGCCATATTGATAGCTGCATTATTTGCAATTACAGTTCCTCTCATAGTTGTATTGGTAGCCATATCAACCTGACCCTGCACCAACCAAAATACATTGCAAGCTTGTGCGCCATTGATCAATATAACTTTGGCTGCTGCCGTAGTAGATAAAGTACCCTGGATTTTAATAATAAATTGAGCACTTGAAACATTTTGAGCATCTAAAATCAGGTTTAAATTCAAGGTAGCATTACCCGGAATTGAATAAACACCCGGAGTAAAAACAACCCCGTTACCAAGTAACAAACCGGGGAAATAATCATTTGTTGTACTGTTTATTTGAGTAACAGCACTTTGCAAGGCCAACTCACAAGCTGTGGTTGCTGCATCAACTCCCGGATGCATCACTCCATTTACATTTCCAAAACCGAGAAAGTTGCCACTAGTATAATAGCCAACATCGCCTGTAATAAGAGAATGCGAACTTGGATTATCATGAACAGCCCCACCAGTAGAATAGAGTACAAAATTAGAGGCTGCACCTAAGTTAATTTGCCCGAAATTAACTTTCGGGATTGCTAACAATGTAAACATCGTAGCAATAAATAGTAATAATCGTGTTTTCATTTTTTTTTATATTTTTAAAGTGAATGATTTTTCATTCAACAAAATTATAACTGTTGAGTACGGAAAGCATTACACAATTTTTGGGAAAATTTACATCATTCACACATTTACTTACTGATAGACAGATTATTCTTATCTACTTATTACAACCAGTATCATTATAAAGTATTCGTTTGAATCAGGAAAATTGAGCAAATGAGCAAGCATTGCAATTAACCATTTGTTTACAAAAAAACACTCAAACTTTATATGTATGCTTATTATACTTCCTTTTTAGTTTTATTAAAGGAGGCATAGTGTCTCCTAATAAAAAGCCCCAAGGTTTTAGGGGTTCGATATGGTCGAAAATGAGTTTGATGATGGCAAGAAGCGGAATAGAAAGAAACATACCAGAAATGCCCCATAAAGCATTTCCTGCAAATACTACTATTATAGAGAAAAGTGCATTGATTTTTACTTTTGAGGAAACAATAATGGGAACAATATAATTATTGTCTATTAGTTGAATAACATAGTAAGCAACCAAAACATACAAGGCATACCATGCTGTAGATTTGGTGGCAATAGCAACCATCATAGGCAATGCCACTGCAACAAGTCCTCCAATGTAAGGAATAACGTTGAGCAAAGCACCAATAATACCGAGCAATATAGCAAAATCAATTCCAAGTATTAAAAGAGCAGTAATGTCAAGTGCTGCTACCATAATAGCTTCGATAACCAATCCTATAAGATAGCGTTGAATAAGAGTTTTTGTCTGAGTAACTATTTCGCCCACCTGAGTTTTGTTACTTTTAGAAAATACTTTTCGAATAAAATCAAGTAAAAGGGGTTGGTAATATAAAATTATGAAGACATAAACAGGTATTAATAGTAATACTACAAGCCCGCTACCAACAGTAACAAGCGTTTGCCCAATTGTAACGCTACTGATATTTAATAATTCACCTTTGGTTTTAATAATCCATCCATGAATCTTTTGTGGGTTAATGTCAAAATAACCGGAAACCCAGACGATACTTTGATTAATTATTTCGGTAAATCTATCAACTAATGTTGGCAAGGATTCGCTAAACCTGCTTATTTGTGAGAACAAAAGAACACATAACGCAGCTATAACAACAAAAGTAAGGAATAAAGTAATTACAATTGCTATTAATCTATTTATTTTAATTCTTACAAAAAAGTTAACTACCGGACTGATTAAAATGGCAATAATGATGGCAAAAACAAGAGGAACAATAATATCCTGAGCTATGTATAGCATGCTTATAAATACATACAATCCAATTAAAATAAGAGATACCTTTGCATAGAAAGGAAATTTTAAAAAAGTATTTGTATGAATCTCCGAAAGAGGTTTAATTGGTTTTATTATTGTCAGTTTCATGATCCTTATTAAACTTACTTCTTATAATTTTAAATAATCCATGTACCAGTTTTTTAACAGTTTCTGGATTTTTTGCCACAATGTTCTTGATGCCAAACATTAAAGCGGTGCCGAGAATTTTTTTTGCTGGATTATTGGTTGCACCTTCAAATATTCTTTTAGAGAGATAACCAACAGTCAAACCAATAGAAGTATTTATGAGGTCGTCTTTTAAATCCTTAGATGCAACCACTTCTTTAAAAGTATTTTTGATAAGATTGATGGGCTTCATGCTTTCGTAAGCAAGATGGAATTGTTCTCTTAATATTCTTTCTTCATCAGCACGCTTCTCTTGTAATTCAAGAATGGCTTCTCTAAGACTTTTTTCTGAATTTATTGTTTGCATGACATAACTTATTGAAGTGCTTGTTTGATAATTAAATTGCTAATAGGTTTTTTTATCCATTTATGGAGGAAAAAATGCAATATTATCCCTACAATAAGATAAAATGCTGCAACAATAAAAAATCCATAATAAGATTTACCGAGCAACTCTCCCAAAAACAGAGCAATACCTACGTTTAAAACAAGCACAAACAAGGAAATCGTTATAATAACACTTATTCGTGAAATCAATGATGTTATAACAATAATGGTCGTTTCCAAAAATTTGAGCTTTGAAAGTTCCAAAGTAGTTTTGATATAAGATTCAACTCTCTCAAATAACGATTCAAGTGAGCTTGCTGGTGTTTCCATATTCTTGATTTTTTAACGATTTATGCTACTGTTGGTAAAAAATAATATACATCAGTTTTGATACTGTTGCTAATTAATTTACCTAACTTGTTTTTTTATTCAGTGTCAGTATTTACTTTTACTCTTCCACTTTTTCTTCAATATTTTCACCTTTAAGAATTGCTTCTTCTCTCAAGGCTTCATATTCTTTGGTAATACTCTCAATAAATTCATTGAATTCTTCTTCTAATTTATCAACGTACTTACTGCTTTTTCGAGTAATTTTTTTACGTGTAGCCGAACCTTTATCGGGAGCAAATAAAATTCCTAATGTAGCGCCTATAGCAGCACCTGCCAATACGCCTAATATTACTTTTCCTGAACTCATGATTTTTGTTTTTTAAGGATAATTTTAAATTTATAGAAATACAAAGGTAAGACCCTCTACGAAGAGAAACATTACACAATTTTTAAAAATATTTACATCATTCACACATATTTTAAAACGTAATCTATTTTTTGTTGTAGCTTCTATTTAATAAACTAATAATCAATAGATTTTAAAAAAAATTGTTGTAAATGATTATTTAATTTCTTGTTATTTCAATAACAGTGTTATTTTTTTAACAATAAATGTTGTTATTTAAAAAAGTTCTGTTATTTTTGTATAAAATTTAAAAAATCATCTACCATGGCAAGTAATATAGATGAAATCATTGAAAAACAAAACAATACAAATCGAAGTGATTTGTTAGACGTTTTGCAAGAAATTCAGGAAATTGACGGTTATTTATCTGAAGAAGCTATTATTAAGACAAGTAGGTATTTTAAATTAGCTTCTTCAAAAATTTATGGAATTGCATCTTTTTACGACCATTTTAAATTTGTGCCGCAAGGTAAGTTTCATATAAGAGTTTGTAATGGAACTGCTTGTCATCTTTCTGACACTACTAATTTACGTAAAGAATTTGAGAAATTGTTAAAAATTCAACACGGGCAATGTACACGTGATGGCTTGTTTAGCATCGAATATGTTCCTTGTTTGAGTGCTTGTGGGCTTTCGCCAGTTATATCAATTAATGGAGAATACTATTCTTCTGTTAAACCCACCGATGTAAAAGAAATTCTTGAAAATTTAAAAAAGATTGACAGTTAATTCTGCTAAACATGGAAAATAATATTCAATTCCTAAAAGAGAAAGTTCTCTTGAACGAAACGCTTAATTTTAACAAAGAAGTTGAAGAACGTTTAAAAACATTGAAACGTGAAAAAACAACAAAACCTATTATTTATGTTGGAGCTTCTTCGTGTGGCTACGTTGCCGGAGCACAAAAAACAATTGATGCTATTAATGAATACATAACAGAAAAGCAGATACATGCAGAAATTGTAAAAGTTGGATGTATTGGCTTATGTGCTTTAGAGCCAATTATGGATGTTCAACTTCCTGGAATGACAAGAGTTTCATTCAAAAAAATGGATGCAGAAAATGTAGCTTCCGTTTTAGATGGTATTTTTAACAATGTAATTGTAAACGAATTTGTTTTAGGACAGTACCGTCAGAAAAACTTACAAAAATGGGAAAATGTTAATTTTATTGATGAAGTTGATTTTTTTGCAGGACAAAAAAGAATAATATTAGAACTCAACGGAATTATTGATTCTGAAGATATTGAAGGATTTATCGCTCATGGAGGGTACAGGGCTTTTGTTAAAACTATTTACCACTACACATCAAATGAAGTTTGTAAAATAATAGAAAAGAGTGAGTTGAGAGGAAGAGGCGGTTCTGGTTTTCCAACCGGCAAAAAATGGAAAATAGCTCACGATAATGCTGCCGACCAACGTTATTTGGTGTGCAATGCTAACGAAAGCGACCCCGGTGCTTTTATGGAAAAATCTATCATTGAAAGCAATCCACACAAACTTATTGAAGGAATGGCAATTGCAGCTTATGGAATAGGTGCAAGCAAAGCCTATATATACATTAGAACGGATAATAAGTTAGCCATTGAACGCTTTAAAAAAGCTATAGATCAAACAAAAGCTTATGGTTTATTAGGTGAAAATATATTTGACAGCGGTTTTAACCTCGAAATTATTATTAAAAAAGGTCCGGGTGCTTTTGTATGCGGAGAAGAAACCGCCATGTTGAGTAGTATTGAAGGCAAACGAGGAATGCCACGCTATCGCCCGCCTTATCCTACCGAAAGAGGATTGTTTGGCAAACCTACTATCATTAATAATGTTGAAACTTTGTGCAATGTTCCTCAAATTATTT
>CAYTJB010000177.1:0-228 GCA_964437995.1 uncultured Bacteroides sp.
ATCCTTATAAGTATCTTTAAATTGTTCACGTGTATTATTATCTGCAAAACTAGTATCTGCACCATTGGGGTCAACAAACCAAATCGGATTATTAGCAAAAGTTGCATAAGGAGACTCATTTGGTTTTGTAACCTGGTCTCTATTCCATCTTCTTCCAATCCTACCATCGTATTCCCAGAAGGTGGCGGTAGTGGTGCTTTCGTTGTTGTAAATCTCTCTATCTTTCTC
>CAYTJB010000177.1:238-6458 GCA_964437995.1 uncultured Bacteroides sp.
ATTGGAGTGGTTTTTTTAACTATCTGTTTAAAAACTAGTTTGTCTGCAACTGCTCCTACACCAGGTGCAATTAAATCAATTGCTAATCCAATGTCATGATCTCTTCTAGCTTCTTCTATTGCAGGTCCATCAACTTCAGGATGATTAGTTGGAGCTACTGCAATTTCTGAAGTTAATAAAAATGCAGCAAGGATAACCCAAGGACAATCACCATCAGGATCACTTAATTTTATTGGCATATCATAGAAAACAGAGTAAGGACTCCAAAATGCAACATTTTCAGGATCAATATTCCATCTATGTGCTGTTCTTGCATCATATTCCCAGAACAGGGCGGTAGTAGTGCTTTCGTTGTTGTAAATCTCTCTATCTTTTTCTTGTCCATTAAAGCCGAACCTATACTCACCACCAACTGATGATGGGCTTTTTCCTCTTCCTGGCATCGTCATACCGAACGGGTTTAAGTTAGTTCCAATTTTTACCGCATATCCCCAATTTGTATAGACTTCCATTTTAAAAAGAACGTTTTTTTATTAATCCTTATATTGCAAAAATAAGCATAGTTTTTGTAAAATCTTTTTTTTATTACTTATCTTTGCAAAAAAAATAATACAAGCCACTATTATATTATCAAATTATGTATACAACTTATCATTTAACATCAGCACAAGAAATTACAACTGATTTTTTAGAAGTAATTAAAACAACTTTTAAGTCTAAACCTATTACCATTACAGTAGAAGAAGAATTAGATACTACGACTTATCTAATGTCGAGCCCTGCCAATAAAGCAATGCTTGAAAAATCTTTGGAACAAGCCAAAAACGGCGAACTTATTGAAGTAAAACCTGAAGATTTATGAGAAAAATTCTTTTTACGCCCATAGTTTTTGAGCAGTACAACGAATGGCAAACCGAAAACAGACAAGTTTTCAAAAAGTTGCAAAAACTCATCAAAGAAACAGCTAAATCTCTTTTAGAAGGTACAGGTAAACCCGAAGCTTTAAAGCATGATTATGCAGGATGCTGGTCGCGAAGAATTACTGACGAACACCGATTGGTTTATAAAGTAGATGTAGAGCTAATTGAAATAATTGCATGTAAATTTCATTATAAATAACACAAAAGCCAAGCATTTGCTTGGCTTTTTTTCATTTTGCCAATATTGCAAAACTATTTGTTCGTTTTTATAGCGTTATGGGCAGAGCTATTGATGGGCTTATTAAAAGTGTTAAACTTAAAAATATATAGTTGCAATTTATTTTTTGTTTAATTTTGCAACTTGAACTAAGTTTTTATTACAAAAAGAGAATTTATACCAAACTTTATAACTATGGAACAAATTATTATTAACGTTAAAGACCACAGCAAACTACCTTTTTTAATGGAGTTTCTTGAATTGTTTAAGTTTATTGAAGTACAACAAAAAAGCAGGATGAAAAGCAAAGCAGATCAATATAACTTTTTTGAATCAGCCGGTATTTGGAAAAATAGAGATATTAACGCAACCCAACTACGTGAACAGGCATGGAAAACAAGAAAGTAATCCTTTGCGACACCGATGTAATGATTGAATTTTACAAAGGCAATCCACAAGTAATTAATGAATTTAAGCATATTGGGCAACAATATATTGCTATTAGTATTGTTACAGCAGCCGAGCTTATTTACGGTGCTCTGAATAAAAAAGAATTACAAAAAATCAATAAAGATATACAACATCTTATTGTTTATGATATCGACAAAGGTATTTGTGATAGTTTTTTAGAAATGATGAATACGTATGTTCTCAGCCATAAACTTGCAATACCCGATGCTTTTATTGCTACTACTGCACTAATCTACAATGTTAAACTCTATACCTTTAATTTTAAAGACTTTAAATTTATAAAAGGTCTTATGCTTTATAAAACCTTATAAAACAAAAGCCAAATATTACACTTGGCTTTTGTTCTTTTAACAATATTGCAAAAGTATTTTTTCGTTTTTATAGCGTTATAGGCAGGGGAAGCCTTTTACACAAGCCATCATATACCTGCTAGTTCCCGTATTATCAAAAACATTTTTTTTAATCAAAAGAATTCCTCAAAGCTTTGCATCGGGGTAAAAATAAATATGTTTGCTTTGCAAACTCTAATGATACCTCGAGGCAGAGCCTCGAGGTCATTCATTTGCTTTTCCTAAAACTGAAAATAAATAAAAGGTTGTATTTCAGCTGATTTTACCTGATACAATATAAATACTACCAACACCACTACCATGGCTTTGGCAAGGTATGGAATTTTTATAAAATAGTTTTTATAAAATTCTTTGGTACTAACAGGCAACCAATGAATTAGGAAAGCCAGCAAAATTAAAGAAAATACGTTTTTGTACGACACAATTACTTCGGGTATCATTTGCCAATTAAAATGATAAAATATTTGAGACAATACACTCGAAACACCTCTCATGCTATCGGCTCTAAAAAATATCCATGCAAATATTACAAAATGGAAGGTAATAAATGCAGCCCAAAACTTGCTCCAAACACTTATTTTTTCTTTTGCAGGAAACCATTTCATCCATAATTTATGAAGCGTTAAACCCAAGCCATGCAATCCGCCCCAAATAATAAACCTTATGGCAGCTCCATGCCACAAACCGCCTATCAACATTACCAAAAACAAATTGATATAGGTTCGGATTTTACCTTTTTTGTTGCCACCCAAAGGAATGTACAAATAATCGCGTAGCCAAGTGGACAACGAAATATGCCAACGATGCCAAAAATCGGTAATATTGGCTGCCTTATAAGGCGAATTAAAGTTAACAGGCAATCGGAAACCCAACAACAAAGCCACACCTATTGCAATATCGGTATAACCCGAAAAATCGCAATAAATCTGAATGGTATAGCCATACACTGCCATTAAATTTTCAAAACCGGAATACGACATCGGACTATCAAAAACCCTATCCACAAAATTGGTAGATATATAATCGGAAATCAACATTTTTTTGATTAATCCATTTAATATCAGAAATAAAGCAAATCCAAATTCTTTTTTAGAAAGAGAGAAGTCTTTGTACAATTGTGGGATAAAATCGTAAGCTTTTACAATAGGTCCGGCAACCAATTGCGGGAAAAAAGTAACAAAACAACCATAATCCAAAATATTGTGCAAAGCATCTACTTTTTTGCGATAAACAGAAACCGTGTAACTTATGGATTGGAAGGTATAAAAAGAAATTCCGACAGGTAAAATAATAGAAGTAATATCAAGATGCGTTCCCGCAACGCCATTCGTCCAAAAAGCCAAATAATTTACTACTTTTAAATTGCTGTGGAATATATTGTTAATAGAATCAATAATAAAATAGCTGTATTTAAAATATGCCAAAACACCCAAGTTCAATATAATACTCAATGCAAGATACAACTTCTTTCTGCCTTGCGTTTTGGCTTGTTGTATCCATAAACCCACTGCAAAATCAAACAAAGTGGTAAAAACCAGAATGATAAAGAAATAGCCACCCGATTTGTAATAAAAAAACGAGCTAACCAAAAGAAGATAAGCATTTCGAGCCGGTTTCTTTTTATAAACCACTGAATAAATAGTCAACACCACTGCAAAAAATACCCAAAAAAAGAAACGGGTAAAAATCATAGGTGCATTGGGGTCGTAAGTAAATATTTCCTTTATATATTCCATTTGTGAGTTAAAAGTTTATAAAGTTCATAAAGTTTTTAAAGTATTTGGTTAGTGAGTTATTGGTTACTAATCTCTGATTAGTCCCGATACTTCGGGATTAAGTTGATAAAATAATGTTGCCTATTTTGGTCTTCCTACTTCGGTCTTCTGACTTCCTTCTTCCGACTTTTCAATGAAATCATCGTAAGCCTTTAAAAATGCGTTAAACAGCAAATCGCCCTGAAGCACATAGCCCGCTTTTGAAAAATGCACTTTATCGTTAGCAGCTAAGCCTGCACTTTGCCACCTTTTCATAGATTTATATCCACCCATTACTTCGTGCAAATCCCAAATCGCACAATTGTTTTGTTTTGCAATATCAATAATAACTTGTTTTGCAAGCATCATATCAGGATTCGGGAAACGTTTTCTTCTGTAACTATCAGCAGGAGTTGTTAGTAATATAAAACTATGTGGCAAAGCATTCTTTATTCTCTTAATCAATTGACTGTAATGATTTTCAAAAACATTTCTGTCAAAATTTTTACCGTAAGCATCATTGGTACCTAACGAAATAATTACCCATTCGGGGTTTAAAATTTTTAATTGCGATTCCAATAAATTACACTTTAAAAAAGAGCTTACTTCTGCACCATTAACACCTACTGCTGAGCAAATTACACCTGGATCATCGTTGTCTAAATCAATGCCGTATAAAGTGAAGTTGGTTTGCAGCGTATCTGTTTTTTGGAGCAATATATTGAGTGTATCAAAATGAGAATCGGTAGTAAAAAAAGTGTAACCTAACAAATTATAATCGCCACTAATTATTTGATTTTCTATTAGTTTTACCTGATAAACGGTATCGCCAACATTGTGAAATATTTTAATCTTATTAAAATCCTGATGTGGATAATTTTTATTATTCAAAATTATTTGAATACTTGCGTTTGAGTCAATTGTAGTAACAGAAATTCCTGCTATTCCTAATTGGCAACCATTTATATTTTGAACATTCCTACAATTATGCCACTTTCCAGTATATTTAACTTTATAATTATCAGGATTGTTAGTAGCTGCCACATTGTACGGAAAAATAAATCCACGACTACCTTGAATTCCAAGAGCAAAACTTTGTAAATTCTCCCGAATTCTGCCCGAAAAATGATCGGCTTGAATGTGTGAATCGCCAATATGCAGTACCCGTATTTGTCCGCTACCTTTTAGTATTAATTGGTTCAGGCTTTTACAAATGTTGTTAAAATTTATTTGTGCATTTCCAAAAAAACAAATGGTATCAGCACTCTGATTAACAAATGGATAGGTAATGCTTTTATAGGGCGTATCTTGCGAATAAACATTTTGCAATTGAATGATAATGAATAATATGAATAATAATGTTTTTTTCATTTATGAGCAAAGTCTTTAAAACTTACAAAAATTAAAATAAAGGCAACCTATCAGCTTATTTTTAGTAGTTCTGTAATAATATTGTGAATAATAGTTTAAAAATCTGTATATCAATGTTTTTTTAACCACTGAGACACTAAGATCACTAAAATACACTAAGGTATAGTATGTTTTCCCATTTCTTTGTGAACAATTTCTCTACCTCTGAATTGAAGAAAGACTTTTACTTTATCTCCTTCTTCCATAAATCTTCTAGCGTTATTTGCTTTTATGTTTATGTCATTAGTATCAATATTTACAGACATAATTCGTATAGTTTTTATACTAACAACATGTTGCCTTTTTTTACTGTCTTTTTGCTTCTTTGTCTGTTCGTATTTAAACTTTCCATAATCAATAATTTTACATACAGGAGGATTTGCTTTTGGCGATATTTCAATTAAATCAAGACTTCTTTCCATTGCCAATCGCAAGGCTTCTTTTGAAGTAACAATACCTAATTGTTGCCCTTCTTCATCAATTAATCTGACTTGCTCATGAGTTATCAACTCATTCATCAATGTTCCGTCATCATCGGATTTCTTGTTAAAGCCCTTTTTTATAATCTACCTCCGTATTTTTATTATAAACTAAATAATCCCAAAACAATTTACTTGGAATTATTTCAACTCGTAACCGTAAGGTAATTCCTTACAGTTTATCTCATTCTTTATTTTAATAATGAAATCTTCTAAAGAAAATTTACCAATATCACCTTTTTTATGTTGTCTAACAGAATAAAGGCCTTCCTGTTCTTCTTTTTCACCAACTACAAGCATATAATGTATCTTTTTTACACCATCAGCTTCTCTTATTTTATATCCTACTTTTTCAGACCTGTCATCAAATACAACTCTTATTCCTTCGCTTAAAAGTTTCTGATATGCTTTTTTTGCAAATTCTTGAAATTTATCACTTACAGGTATAACCATAACTTGAACCGGAGCAAGCCATAAAGGAAAAAATCCGCCAAAATGTTCTATTATTATACCAATAAACCTTTCAATTGAACCATAAATAACTCTATGAATCATTACAGGTCTTTTTTTCTGAGAATTTTCATCTATATAATAAAGATCAAATCTTTCCGGAAGGTTC
>CAYTJB010000178.1:0-6418 GCA_964437995.1 uncultured Bacteroides sp.
ATAAAAAGGAAAAACTTGTGGAAATTCTTCAAACCAATTAAATGCTTTTTCGCCCGCTACCAAAGGGTCATCTATTAAAGAATTACCACATTTAATATTATTGTTGAGACTGTTTAATTTCCTATTCTTTTGTGCTGTGCGTAGCCACAATGAAAGCTTTGCTATTTCTACACTTTCTTCATTCAAATCAACACCAAACAAATTATTTTCCAAAATGCTATTTTCTATGTCGCTTAATACCAATGAAGCACCTAATAATTTGGCTTGTAACTCATCAATATAATGATGTTCAGCAATTAAAAACTCTAAAGCCTGATTTAAAAATGCTCCACTACCACATGCAGGGTCGCATATAGTAAGTTGTAATAACCAATTTCTGTATTGCTCTAATTTATTAAGCAGTTCTTTTTTTGTTTTAGTCGTTTTCTTTTTATCGTTGATGTATTGTTCCTCAATAAGTTGTATGCTCTCTTTCTTTTCGGCACAAAGTTTACCAACAGTATTGTCAACTATGTATTTGGTAATGTATTTGGGAGTATAAAAAACGCCATCTTTTTTGCGTTTTGTTTGGGTTTTATCTATCTGTTGTCCATTTATTTCAGAAGTTATTTCTTCAATTTCGTTGAGCGAATTTTCAAAAATATGACCTAATATATTTACATCTATTTCGCTCTGAAAGTCATAATTGCTTAATTTTTCGGTATGTGCATAAAGGATATTATCGTCAATTGTAATATTATCAAGCACTTCGTCGGCAGCAAACAAACCACCATTATAAGCATAAATATCATACTCTTTGCCTTTTCGCCCTGTGTTCATATAGCCAAAATAACTTAAAAATCGACTATAAAGTGGTTTATAAGCATCTAATTCTTGCAGCTGCTTCCACTGTTTTAAAATTTCGCGAATAGAGTTAGGTGGTAATAATAGCCTGTCTTCTGCAAAAAGGATAAACAGAAATCTATCCAATAATTTCTGTGTTTTCTTAAACAAAAGTAATTTGTCAAATTGAGGATTGCGTTCTACTAAATTATTAAATAATTCTTTTTTAAACAAAGAGTAATCTTTATACAATTGTTTGGTAATCAAATCTTCTTGTGAAACCGATTCGTCTTTAATCTTTTTAGGGATATTGTTTTGTATGCTTGTTAGCGATAAGCACAGCCATAGCAAGTTAAAATCTTCTCGGCTAAGAGTAAACAAATTAAATTCGATAAATTCAATGGCATTGTCGATATAAAAGCGAAGTTTTTCAAAGTTCGAAGTAACTACATAGATACAATCGGGCTGATTATTTTTGTAACCAAAAGCCTGTGTTTCAATTTTACTTAAATCAGTAGTATCAGATCCTTTTAACTCAATAACAGCAACAGCTTTATTATCAATAAGTACAGCACCATCTGCTTTTTTAGTATTAGCAATATTTTTAAGTTCGGTAGTAAGATTATAGTCAGGACTTGGATTTAAAGTATAACCTAAAATATCTACAAACAATGCTCTCAAAAAACCTTCTTGAAACTGTTCTTCTTTTGCTTCTCTGATATTTTGTTGTATAGAAGAATTAAAAAAATAAGCTTGATAAAGTAAATAAGCATTTTTAACACTTTGATTATCGGTGTTTTGTAGATATTTTTTAATTACAATTTTCTGAAACAACGACATTTTCTTAGCATATTATTATTGAAAGGCAAATATATACATTATTTTACAAAAAAAGACAGCAATAAAAAAGCATTTAATTTCTTTTTTTTTAATATATCTTATAGCACTAAAACCCTATATGAAGAAAATGCAATTATGCCAAAACGCTTTTAGAGTTATTTGCTAAAAAGAACAATGCGTGAATCAAAAACTAAATAATTCTTTATTTTTATAAGCTTTTTGTTAATTTTGCACAATAATACCGATACGGTAGCTGTAATAGTCCAATAAATTTTTACTCTATTAGTGTTATACAAAATTCTAACAAAATAATTTTTAATAAGTAATGGTATAATTTAAAAAATAAAAAAATAATGAAAAGGGTCCTTTTTTCAAAAGCAACAATGGTTGTATTAGCATTACTGCTTTTACCAATTTTAACGTTTGCACAACATGCTGTAGCTTCTGCTCCAAGTGTTGGAGGCATTCGTATAGAGTTTATTTTATTTGCATTAACACTTATAGGTGTTGCATTGTTCCATCATCACACAATGAAAGTAGCATTAATCGGATTGGCTTCAATTTTGCTTTTTAAATTTATTTTTGCTGATGGATTTAATCTTTTAAATCATTTATTTGGTCATAATTCAATTATTGAACAGCTTACTAATAAAGAAATGCGTGAAGGTGAATGGCCTATTCTCTTGAATTTATTTGGTTTGTTAGTAGGTTTTGCAGTGTTAGCGAAACATTTTGAAGAATCTGGTGTACCCGATTTATTGCCTAAATACTTACCAGATGATTGGAAAGGTCCATTTGTACTTTTGATTTTTGTTTTTATTCTTTCTTCTTTCTTAGATAATATTGCAGCTGCAATGATTGGGGGTACAATTGCTCTCGTAATTTTTAAAGGCAAAGTTCATATTGGCTATATTGTAGCCTTAGTAGCTGCAAGTAATGGTGGCGGTTCTGGTAGTGTTGTAGGAGATACAACAACTACTATGATGTGGATTGATGGTGTTGCTGCATTTAATGTGTTTCACGCATACATTGCAGCTGTAGTTGCGTTGTTTGCATTTGCAGTATTTGCTTCATTTCAACAAGATAAATACCAACGCATACAAAAAGATGCGAAACCAAATCTTAAAATTGATGGCATGCGATTATTTATAGTTGGCTTAATTTTAGCATTAACTATTGTTACCAATATTTTATTTGATTTTCCAGCATTGGGTGTATGGATTGCAATATTAATAGGTACTACATTTAGGAAAACACCATGGGGCGAAGCTAAAGATGCTTTAGGTGGTTCTGTTTTCTTACTTTCGTTAGTTACCTGTGCTTCTATGATGCCAGTAGAAGAATTACCTGATGCTACATGGCAAACAGCTTTTTCTTTAGGGTTTATATCTGCTGTTTTCGATAATATCCCTTTAACCAAACTTGCTTTAGACCAAGGGCATTATGATTGGGGCATGTTGGCTTATGCTGTGGGTTTTGGAGGTTCAATGATTTGGTTTGGTTCTTCGGCAGGTGTTGCTATTACTAATAAATTTCCCGAAGCTCGTAACGTAGGCTTATGGTTGAGAAAAGGATGGCATGTTACATTTGCATATATAGCAGGTTTCTTTGTTTTACTTTTTGCATTTGGCGGACATTGGGAACCTGCAAGCAACAAACAGCATACAGAACCTGCTATAGAGTGTAAAGCTGAAAAATGTAGTGCAAGAGATTTGGCTAAAGCAATGGAAATAGTAAAAAACCAAAATGATACAACGCTAAATAATTAATTGATTTATAGTTTAATATAGTGTTGTTTGAGATTATTCGTTAATCAAAAAATCTTTCCCACAGGATACACATTCAATTGATTATCATAGTATGGTGTTTTGCTGTAAAACCAATTTAAAATGGCTCGTGGATTTTTTGCAAATTCAGGTTCGGTAAGTTTTTTCTGTTCAAATTCATTTTTTAGGTTGGCATCTTTGGCTAACATTTCTCTTGCTAAAGTTTCCATTACATAAGATTCTGCATATTCTTTTTGTTGAAAAATAGCATCGAAAAAGCCCCAAAATACCAAAGAACCACTTGCTTTTGGTTCGAGTAAATATGCAATAATACGTGCTGTAGCTTGGTTCATATCAATAATAACAGAACCAACAGGATAAGTACGTTCTTCTTCAATACTATCCATATCAAAAGCATTGAGTGGATGTCTGCCTTCGTAAGGAGTTACAGACCATTTTGGGTTTTTAAATTTGTAGGATTGAACCTTAACTTTCATAGGCGTTATAATGGTTTTCATCGCAACACCATGCAATTTAAGTATATCAATTACTTGGATCCATTCGGGAGCTATAATGTAGGCTTTGGGTAACATTGCTTTTTCGGTAGCTTCTATTTTATTGAAATAAGGAATCTTAAAAGTAGTTGGCTTGGTATTATCGTATTTAAACCAATCGCCACCTGACAAATCGCTCTTTTCAACGGTATATTCCACGCCTAAGTAATCAATAAGAGTACTGTCTTTTTCGGAAGCATCAAAATCCATAGGAAAAACTTTGCTTCTAAAACTTTCGCCGGCTGTACGCTTATCTGCTTCAGCAATGAGCTTATGCAAGTTTTGATATTCTTTATTGAGTAAAACCATTGTGTTTTCAATCATCTTATAAGTTGATTCTACACGAGTTTTGTATGATTTAAGCATGTGAGTTTCGATAAGTAAACCTGGACGATTCCGTTGAATGGTATAACCCTGCGAAAGCATAGGTGGAGCTGCATTGCTTATTAAGCCGCTTCGAGGATCATGCCAATTACGAAAAGTTACATAAGGAAATATCGGGCAACCCTGTTGGTTCATCATTTTGGTAATAGGCAGTAAATAATTTTCTTTTTGCCATTTTACCAAACCTTCATCCACATTACCATCGGTTTCTATGCCATAAGTAAGAGTATATTGATAGTCGGCTCCATCGGTAGTATGACAATCAATAAAAAAATCAGGCATAAAAAGATTGAACATTTTTAGCCAGTTTTTCATTTCCAACGCATCAACTTTCATATAATCACGATTCATATTCAAATTGTTGGCAGTGGTACGCCAACCCATTTCCGTTGGTCCGTTTTGATTGATACGATTATATTTTCCAAAACGCTCGTGTCCATCAACATTAAAAATAGGAATAAACAAAACAGTAACGTGATTAAGCAACTCGGTCATTTTTTTGTTGATGGCAATATCGCGAAAAAGCAGTAATCCTGCATCTTTTCCATCTGGTTCACCTGCATGAACAGCTGCTTGTATAAGTATAATTGCATTGCCCGATTTACGAATATTTTCAGGCGTAAAATTGCCATTTTTATCCAAAATTAGCAAAGGTAATTCGCGTCCTTGCGGACTTTTACCAAAAGATACGTATTTTATCCAATCCGAAGCCTTATCAAGCACTTTGCAATAAGCTACAGTAGCTTCATAGCGAGGTGTTTCCTTACATCCTGATTTTTCGTAATAGGTTGTAAAATCTTTAGGTTGTGCAAAAGTATTTACATTAATTAGTAATAGGCTGATAATGATGTAATTTCTCATAATTCATTAAATAATAAAATAATTCATAAAAATATTTGGTAAAAATAATAAAATTCCCACCTTTGCAGGCTCATTTTAAAAATACTTTTTTGATGGAAATTTTCAACACAATTATAGAAACACAATCATACCTACAAATATTAAAAAAAAGCAATAAAAGTATTGGATTTGTTCCTACAATGGGTGCTTTGCATCAAGGGCACCTTGCCTTAGTAAGGCAGGCAAAAGCTGAGAATAAGGTAGTAGTTGTAAGTATTTTTGTAAATCCTATACAATTTAATAATAAGGAAGATTTGCTCAAATATCCACGCACTTTTGAAACGGATGCTGCTATGCTCAAAGCAATTGGTTGCGATGTAATTTTTTACCCCGACGAAGCTCAAATGTACCCAGAACCTGATACTACTGTTTACGATTTTGGGCAATTAGACAAGGTAATGGAAGGAAAATTTCGTGCAGGACATTTTAATGGCGTAGCTATTGTTGTAAAAAAACTACTTGATATTGTACAACCTAATAAGGCTTATTTTGGGGAGAAAGATTATCAGCAATTGCAGATTATTAAGGCTTTAGTGAAACAAAAGAACATAAAAGTTGAAATAGTTTCTTGTGCTATTGTGCGAGAAAATGATGGATTGGCAATGAGTTCACGCAATATGCGATTAACACCTGAAGAACGAAAAGCAGCTCCATTTATTTACCAAACGCTTTTGCAGGCAAAGGAAAAATCAAGTCAGATAAATCCCACGGAACTTACGCAGTGGGTAATAAAACAAATAAAAACGAATTCTTTATTTACGTTAGAGTACTTTGAAATTGCTGATGCCTCTACCCTATTACCAATTTCAAATTGGAAAGATTGTGAGCATGCAATAGGCTGTATTGCAGTATTTTTAGGTAATGTACGATTGATTGATAATATAAAATTAAAAAGATAAGAAAACAAAGTGTTTTAAAATTCCAAACTCATTTATTTAACCAGCGATAGGTATTGGAAATTATTCTTTATGGTAATTCTTATACTTCCTTATCCTATTGGCTTGTTAATCAATCTGACTTTATTAATCGTAAGGGCTTTTAAAAAGTGTAAATAGATTTTTTACAAATTATACCAAAATGAATTATAAATTAATCCGAAAATATTTAAGGTATAATGCCGATCAGAAATAGGTTATAGTTCCAAGAACGATA
>CAYTJB010000179.1:0-849 GCA_964437995.1 uncultured Bacteroides sp.
TTGTTTGGATTGCCAATAGGAATTAAAGATATATTCAGAGTTGATGGGTTTAAAACGGCTTGTGGCTCAAAATTACCTCCAGCACTATTTGAAGGCAAACAAGCAGAAATAGTTAGCCAATTAAAAGTAGCTGGAGCTTTAATAATAGGAAAAACCATTACTACCGAATTTGCTTATTTCCAACCAGGTGCTACTAAAAACCCTAATAATATTGATTTTACACCGGGTGGTTCAAGTAGCGGTTCAGCAGCAGCAGTGGCTGCGGGTATTACACCACTTGCTTTTGGCACACAAACAATAGGTTCTATCACACGTCCTGCTGCTTATTGCGGTGTTATTGGCGTTAAACCAAGTACAAAAAGCATTTCAACAGAAGGTATTATCCCTTTTTCAACCACACTCGACCATGTAGGCTTTTTTACACACGATTTAGAAGGAGCCGAATACGTTGCGTCTATTTTTTGCAATGAATGGAATAGCATAGATGATGAAAATCACAAAACACCAGTAATTGGTATTCCTGCGAATGAATTTATTATGCAAGCCGATGCAGAAATATTACACCATTTTAACGCAAATGTTGATAGAATTAAAGAACAAGGTTATAAGGTAATCAAAACATCATTGTTTAAAGATATTGAAAAAATAAATACACTGCATAAGCAAATAGCAGCAAAGGAATTTGCCGATACACACAAGGATTGGTATGCTAAGTATGCAAATTTATACAGCAAACACTCCGCTCATTTAATTGTAGATGGTTTGCAACTATCTACATCTGCTTTGCAAGAAGCAATGAGGTATAGAGAAATTAAAATAGCTAAAATTGAAGTATTGATGAACAAAGAA
>CAYTJB010000179.1:859-2067 GCA_964437995.1 uncultured Bacteroides sp.
TACGGGAGTGCCTACAATTACAATACCTTTAGCTAAAACAAATATAAATTTACCCGTTGGATTGCAATTTAGCGGAAGAATGAATGGATTGAAAAATTTATTTGCAGATGTAAAAAATATTAAAACAAATGCTACAATTTATACTTAAACGACTATTTTACGGATTTTTGGTTTTATTGGGTGTAATAACCGTTGTTTTTCTGTTGTTCAACGTTTTGCCTGGTGACCCAGCTCGTATGATGCTTGGGCAGCGAGCTGATATTACTTCTGTTGAAGCCATAAACAAGGATTTGGGAAGAGATAAACCCTTAACTACTCAATATTTCAACTATCTGAACGATTTATCTGTTATATCTATCCATAATACTAAGGATGAGCATAACTATTGGTATCTTGATACAACTAAATATACCTCTGCTGTGAGGTTAATTCCATTCGGTAATTATGCTTTAGTATTGAAAGCACCTTATTTACGACGTTCCTATCAAAGCAAACGTATGGTAACCGAAATTATAACAGAAGCATTTCCAAAAACTGCTTTGTTGGCGGGTGTTTCAATGTTGTTTGCATTTATAATCGGTGTTACCGTTGGCGTGTTTGCAGCCATCAAAAAAGATGGATTTTTCGATAGAATTTCATTGGTTCTGTCTGCATTTGGTATGTCGTTGCCATCATTTTTTGCAGCCATACTCATTGCTTGGTTATTTGCTTACGTGTTGGCTCAATACACCGGTTTAAGCATGTTTGGAAGTATGTACACCGTTGATGATTTTGGTAATGGCGAATATCTTGATTTAAAAAACTTAATATTGCCGGCTTTCACATTAGGCATTCGTCCGCTGGCTGTAATTGTAGAGTTAACAAGAAGTTCGATGTTAGATGTGCTTTCGCAAGATTATATCCGCACAGCCAAAGCCAAAGGCTTGTCTTCTTACCGTATCATTACCCGACATGCTCTAAAAAATGCAATGAATCCTGTAATTACAGCTGTTTCGGGTTGGTTGGCATCGTTAATGGCGGGTGCTGTTTTTGTGGAATATGTATTCGATTGGAAAGGAGTTGGTGTAGTAATTGTAGATGCCCTCGAAAAATATGATTTCCCTGTTGTGATGGGAGTTTTACTTTTCATATCAATTATATTGGTAATTATCAATATCTTTGTAGATATTTTATACGGAATGTTAGATCCCAGAATTAGATTAACTTAA
>CAYTJB010000179.1:2167-3664 GCA_964437995.1 uncultured Bacteroides sp.
AATAACCAATAACATAATAACCAATCATGAGACGAAAAATTATAGCAGGAAACTGGAAAATGAACAACACTTTTCAGGAAGCTGATGAATTAATCAACGAAATAATAGAAGGTTTAGAAGAAGCTAACCAAAAAAATGTGAATGTAGTGCTTTGCCCACCTTTTACCTATTTAGAATTAGCCACCGACTATGCCAAAGAAAGCGATTATGCTGTGGGTGCACAAAATGTAAGTAATTATGATACAGGAGCTTATACAGGAGAAGTGTCTGCTAAAATGTTGCATTCAATGGGTATTGAATATTGTATTATAGGACATTCTGAACGTCGCAAATATTTTAATGAAACCGATGCAGTACTTACTCAAAAAGCTGAATTACTGCTAAAAAATGATATTTTACCTATTTTTTGTTGTGGCGAACTATTGCCCGATCGTGAAACTGTTAAGCACTTTGAGGTTGTAAAACAACAATTAGAAAATGCTTTATTTTCCTTAGACCCCTTAGATTTTGCCAAAGTAATTATTGCTTATGAGCCTGTTTGGGCTATTGGAACAGGTGTAACAGCTACTCCGCAAGAAGCACAAGAAATGCACGCTTACATTCGTTCGTTGATTTCCGAAAAATATGGTAAAGAAATTGCTAAAAACACAAGTATTTTATACGGTGGTAGTTGCAATGCTCAAAATGCCAAAGAATTGTTTGCGAATGCAGATGTAGATGGCGGTTTAATTGGAGGTGCTTGTTTAAAAGCAACAGATTTCTTAAAAATTATTGATTCTTTTTAATAGTATTATCAAGATGGCTTCTATAAATTTTGAAGATAAAAAAAAGAGGAACGAAAGTTCCTCTTTTTTTTATCTTCAAAACAATTAAATGTTTAGAAGTGGAATAATAAAAATAAATTACCAGCCACTGGTTTCATAACAATATTAAAAGTACCAGCTTTACTACCTGGAACAGTTTGAGATTTTACAGCAGACGTTGCTGTATCCCAGTATTCAGCAACTGTTTCTGTAGCTCCAGCTACACCACTTCCTTGGTTGATACCAACTCCCCAACCAAATTCGCCACCAAACGACATTTTTGGAGCAAAGAAGTACTCAACACCTATAAAAGCACCTACACCAAAACCAAAAACGGTAGCAGTTGATTTTTCTGTAACCCAAGCACCACCACCAAGACTGTTTGTACCAAAATTAGTACGAGCAGGAGTTTTGAAGTCTGTTGTAATAGCATTACCATATTCATAAGATTCTTTTACACCACCTTGTAAAGAAATTGCAGCTTCTACACCATAAAATCCTTGTAGTCTTCCGTAACCTCTTCTTTTTTCGATACCACCAGAAAGAACAATGTTTGTAGTACTTAGCGTAAATTTATCTTCAACATACTCTGGAGTAGCTGGTGCTGTAAGAGCACTTTTGGTAACGTCAGATTGTGTTTTAGTTAAAGAAGTTTTACTAATTCTAACAGCAGCTCTAATAGCAGTGTTGTCAG
>CAYTJB010000179.1:3674-5305 GCA_964437995.1 uncultured Bacteroides sp.
AATACTTTCCATAAATAGTGTTTGGAATTAATGCTTCCCAAACGTTAGATTTTGCAAAAGATGTACCACTGTTGATTTTTGCAAATTCACCAAAGAAATTTAGGAATGGAGTTGCGCATACGCCTAAAGCGATATCGCCTTTTTGTGGTAAAATTGGAATCCCTTTTTTAGATACCAAAGTCTGAGCACTTACTGAAAATACAGTAAATAATACGATACTGATTAAAATTAAACCTTTTTTCATCTTTTTTAATGTTTTAGTTAATAAATGGTTTTTAAATTTCAAGAACAAAGATACTAATTTCATACCAAACTAAACAAATTTATTTTGCATTTTATTAACTTTTTTTTGTTAATAAAGGAAAGTAGCTGTTTTTGCGTATTAAATTAAACCCTTAAAATCCGCAAGCTATTTTTTGTTTTCCGCTAATTCCGCTAATTACACGAATATTTGGTTCACTTAATTTTCTATATAAACAGCCGCTAATCCAATAAAAAAGCATCAGGTTAACCTGATGCTTTTTTATTAAAATATAAATGCAAAAATTATTTAACAATCAATTTTTCTGTCCATGATTTGCCTGATTTTGCATTGGTGTATTGTACAAAATACATGCCTTTTCCATAACTTGACAAATCAAATTCGTTATTGGCTTTAGTAATTTGTTGCGATAAAATCAAACTACCTACAATAGAGTATACTTTAATTTCGCCATTATTGAATTTTTCAACATTAACGGTAAATTTACCATTGCTTGGGTTTGGATAAATACCAATTGTATTGGCTTCAATTTCGTTGATACCAACTCCACCAACAGCACTGGTCCATGATGTAGCTACTCTTATTCCATCAATTCTTAAACTTGGGCAAGATGAGGGAGATCCTTGTCTTATAGCTATTCTGTCAATGTCTGTATAATCAGCGGATCCTACATCTGTAGCTGTTTTTGTTGCCGTTGGCTCTGTACCATTTATTGTAGGGTTAATAAACAATGATATTAAATCATTGGTTGCACCAGCAACTATTTCAACTTTTAAAACAATTAAATGAGTTGTGCCTGCAGTATAAATTGAATCTGTCCAAGCAACACTTGATGCTGAAGAACCTTTAAGAATTCCAAATGCTAAATTTCCATTTAATGCTTTTTTTACATAAACTCTATTTAAGTATGTTGTAGTTGCTCCAGTTCTATATGTGTGAAAGAAATATTCAGTTGTTCTTGCTGAATCTAAATTAACTAACATTGCAAAATATAAATTTCCAGAACTTACAGCGGTAGCTGTAAAAGCTTTATTATAATCGTTGCCTGTAGTCATTTTTGCACAATTACCACTATTTGATGGATAATTTGTATAACTTAAACTACCTGCTTGAATATAAATTGGAGCAGTAGGATTGCTCGTACTATGAAGTACCCAATTATTAGCAAGCGTATCACCTGCGGTATAACTAAAATTTTCTTCAAAAAGTTGAGCATTTGCATTAAAACTAATAAACGCCACCATTGTAAGTGACATTAAAAATGTAATCGTTTTTTGGATCAATGTTGAATGCACAAATTTGATTTTTATTGTTTTCATTTAGAAATGTTTTAATGAATGTTCCATATTTGCAACTATTTGGATATGAA
>CAYTJB010000179.1:5315-6407 GCA_964437995.1 uncultured Bacteroides sp.
AATCGTTTTTTTCATGATGTTTTTAAATTTAATTATTAATTAGTTATGATTATTTTGTTTTAGAAAAATTTTACAAATCTACACATAAAAACGCTTGAAAAATATTTTTTAACAATAATTACATAATATTTTTAGATAAATGTGTAAAAATAATCATTATTAAGTTGTTAAAACTGTAAAAATCAATTATATATAATTTGATGGTGTTTTTTATACCAAAATGAAATATGTAGTAGTCCTATTAGCTATGGTATAATTTTTGCATCAATGCAAAAATATAATATTCTAAATAAACAGCGTATTTAAAATTAGAAAATCATATTTATGTCTTACTTTGAAAATGCAAAAAAATAATTTAACATTTGTAGTTTGAATTGTTAATTATTTTTTTACTTTCGCAGCCTCAAATTTAAAAATCTATTCCCATCAATACAGATCGTTACGTTACGTTCCGGCAATTGCTTTTCGGTGGCGAAATTTACTTCAAATATTTACAATAAGCCAAAACTTTTTATATTATTACTATCCATTTCAACCAGCCACCGCCCCGCCACTGAAAGCAATTGCCTGTTAGCAAACGTTAATTTTTTAATAAAACGTGTGTTGCATAGTTTTTGGGATTATTATCTTCTTTGTATATGAGAATATCTTTGTCGAGATAAATTATTTCCCAATTGTGTTGTTCTTTAGTTTTTTTATTTATCAAATTCTTCTTGTTTCTACTCAGAATTATTTCGCATTTCTCAGTGTCAATGCAATAATACCCTTTTTGTAGTTTTTTCCCATTCTCCCGATTGATTTGATAGGTATTATCAATCTTAAATTGAATTGTTAGAATACTCGAAGTATCTCTTTTAGAAACAATCCTTAAACTATCAACGTTAGTGTGTATTCCCCAATGCATGGTGGTCGGCATTTTCCAAACGCCAATGACTAATTTTGTATTACAATCATTTTGTCCAGATGAAATTTGAACAAAGTTTAAAGAAAAAATAACAAAAAGAAATATGATCTTCATCATTTTATAATGTTTGCTAACGTCAGTTCGTCTAAAAACCTCTGTTTATTTTTAAATTTTCATCAAAAATAAGC
>CAYTJB010000180.1:0-997 GCA_964437995.1 uncultured Bacteroides sp.
CAATATGTTTAGTCCAGCCTTTTTTGGACTATTACATATTGCGTATCGGTATTACTCCAATTTTTTCTTTTGGAATAACTTGTGATTTATGCTTATTCACTATTTCATAGAGTTTATTATAGGATGTCGAATCATCAGTGTTTATTTGGTTTTGTAAAAATATAAGCAAATATTTCAATACGAAAATAAAAGTGGCGATGATTTTTAAAATCATCGCCACTTTTTAATTTATAGCTATATTTGATTATGCATTTGCTTTTTCAAATTCTCTCATACAATCTACCAATGCCTGTACGCTTTCAATAGGTAATGCATTATAAGTAGAAGCACGGAAACCGCCAACAGAACGGTGTCCTTTAATACCTATCATACCATTTGCTTTTGCTAATTCCATAAAAGCTTCTTCTTTGTCTTGGTATTTTTCATTCATAACAAAGCAAATATTCATTAACGAACGGTCTTCTTTTTCGGCAGTTCCTTTAAACATTGAGTTGCGGTCTATTTCGTCGTACAATAGTTTTGCTTTTGTTTTGTTCATTTCATAAACTTTGCCCACACCGCCTAATGATTTAATCCATCTTAAGGTTTCTCTAACTGTAAAAATTGCAAAACAAGGAGGTGTATTGAACATTGAACCTTCTTTAATGTGAGTTCTGTAATCTAACATAGTAGGGATGGATCTTTCAACTTTTCCAAGTATATCTTCGCGAATAATTACAAAAGTAACACCAGCAGGTCCTAAATTTTTTTGAGCACCACCATATATCATAGCATATTTAGAAACATCAACTGGACGACTCAAAATATCTGATGACATATCGGCTATCAAAGTAACAGGGCTGCTAATATCTGTATGCAATTCGGTTCCGTAAATAGTATTGTTGGTAGTAATGTGGAAATAATCGGCATCGGTAGGAATAGTATATGTTTTTGGAACATAGCTGAAGTTTTTATCGGCAGATGATGCTACAATATTTACTTCGCCAAATAATTTAGC
>CAYTJB010000180.1:1007-3540 GCA_964437995.1 uncultured Bacteroides sp.
CCAAACTCCTGTTTCTAAATAAGCAGCTTTTTTGTTCAACAGGTTGAATGGAATCATGCAGAATTGCAAACTTGCACCACCACCTAAAAATAACACATGGTAATTTTCGGGAATGTTTAATTGCTCTTTAAATAAAGCAACTGTTTCGTCCATAATAGCTTGAAATTCTTTGCTACGGTGCGAAATTTCTATTAAAGACATTCCAATTCCATCTAATTCCAATACAGCTTTAGCTGTGTTTTCGATGGCTGATTTTGGTAAAATGCAAGGGCCGGCATTAAAATTATGTTTTTTCATGGTAATTATAATTAATTGATTATTAATGTATTTGTTGTAATTATTAATTGTTAATTGCTAATTGTTAATTTTGAAACAAAGGTATAAATTATTTAATATCTAAAACATTTGAAATAGTAGATTTCTTTACTTTAATTTTCAATTATTTTTTTGATAATGGCAAGATTTTTTTCGTTAGTAATAGGCTTGCCTTCGGGTGTATATAAATACTCTATTTCGTTGTTATAATGTTCTGTGATTCTTCCTCTTACCATTTTCATGGTTGAGTTGAGCATGCGATTTTGTTCGGTAAATCCTTCTTCTAAAATTATAAATGATGCTGGCAACCATCTTTCGGGGAAAATTAATTTGTGTTTCCCTGATTTGTTGATGTGCAAAATTTCATTGTGTAAATGAAGCAGAAAGTGTATGGCTTTTTCTTCGATTGTATTTAAAAGATGGTGTTTATTGTGTTTTATCCAATATCTAACCGCTTCTTTGTTAAGCACAAACAAGCCTATTGTATAATTATTTTGGTTGTTGTACAGCATTATTTGCTCAATAAAAGGTAAATGCTCCGTAAGTTGCTCTTCAATTCCCTCAGGACTGTATTTTTCGCCATCATTGCCTATTAGCAAGCTTTTAAAACGACCTACAACATATAAATAGCCATCCTTATCTAAATAACCCATATCGCCAGTGTGAAGCCATCCGTTTTTAATGGTTTCGGCTGTAGCTGATTCATTTCTCCAATAGCCTGCCATTACATTTTCGCCTTTAACAACGATTTCTCCTTTTTCTCCAATAGGAAGAGCATTATTATCACTATCTAAAATCTTAATTTCTAAAGGCGATACTAAATAGCCTGAAGAACCGAGCTTATGCTTGTGCAATGCGTTGGAAGATATAACAGGGGCGGATTCCGATAGTCCGTATCCTTGCATCATGGGGATACTAATAGCATAAAAAAATCTTTGCAAATCAATATCAAGCAAAGCACCACCTCCAATAAAAAAATCGAGCTTGCCACCAAAACCTTCGCGTATTTTACAGAAAAGTATTTTATCGAAAAGATTTACTAATGGTTTTAGCAGAAAACGTAAGCCTTTTGCTTTGTTCCAGCCTTCGGCATTGTATAAATAGGCTATTTTCAATCCTATTTTTAACATAAATTCAGCTACTTTTCCTTTGTCGCGGATGTTTTTCTCAATATTTTTTCTGAAATTTTTTGCTAATGCAGGAACGCTAAGTATTAAATTTGGTTTAACTTCTTTAATGTTAATAGGTATATTTTTTATCGTATCTAAAGGCGATTTACCCGATTGTACCGATGCAATGCTTGCTCCTTTGTATATAAAACTATAAAGCCCTGCTGTGTGTGCAAACGAATGATCCCAAGGCAAGATTAACAAAGTGCAATAGTTTTGGGGTATGGTCATAAGCGTGCAGGCTTGCTCTACATTAGCAGTGTAGTTGCGGTGTGTAAGAAGAATACCTTTCGGGTCGGCTGTGGTTCCTGATGTATAACAAATATTTGCATAATCATTGGGCTTAACCGCTTCTTTTCGTTTTTCAAAGTCGCTGCCTCTTGTTGCCAAAAAGGCATCGCCTAATTCGTAAATGCTTTCTTTGTATATTTCGTCATCATTGTAGGTTTTTTGCGCATCTAAATAAATAATTTTTTCGAGCAAAGGACATGCTGAGCGAATTTCTTTAATCTTTTTGGCTTGTCCTTGCGAAACTATGATATACTTAGATTCTGAATGATTGATACGAAATTGTATTTCGGAAGCATCAATTAGTTTTACTGAAAGCGGAACATTTACGGCACCGCAATATAAGATAGCCAATTCGCTGATTAGCCAATCATTTCTTCCTTCGGAAATTAATGAAATTTTATCATTTTTTTCAACGCCTAAGCCCATCAATCCAGCTGCAAAACGACAAACCAAGTCGTAAGTTTCTTGATAAGTAATAGCCTCATACTTATCTGTTCTTTTCTCCTTTAGTAATGGATTGTTAGCGTATTTCTTAACGCTTTCTTCAAAAAGCTGGATGATAGTTTGCATGATAAGCGATTTTGAAATTATAAAATTTTTAAAGTTGTATAGTTAAAAATGTAATTGATTTCATTTGGTTTCTTGATAGTTACACATTTTTTAGTATTTATTATTTTGGTTGTAAAATTAGTGATTTTTAGGTTGATATTTTTTTTTATCATTAAAATAAAATAAATTAAATTATACTAATTCTTAAC
>CAYTJB010000180.1:3550-5153 GCA_964437995.1 uncultured Bacteroides sp.
AGGTTTGCACAGCAAAATTGTTTAGAAACATTTATACCAAGCCAATTGTAGCAATTTTTTTTTGCAAACCTGATTTTATTCGATATATTAATAAATGTCAACTTTCTTGTAAACTTTAAAAATGTAATTTTGTGAAAATATTTTTTTAATGAAAGATTTAACGGTAGGCAAAGAAGGTAGCTTAATTTTTAAGTTTGCGATGCCTATGTTGCTGGGAAATGTATTTCAACAATTATACACTATAGTAAATAGTGTTATTATTGGTAAAACATTAGGAATTACAGCTTTGGCGGCTGTAGGAGCTTCCTTTCCAATTATTTTTATGCTTATTTCGATGATAATAGGTATTGGAACAGGCTCAACCATTGTAATTGCTCAGTATTATGGTGCAAAGGATTTAGAAAAAGTTCGTAAAGCGATTGATACAATGTACATTTTCTTGTTTTTCGCTTCTGTAATAATCAGTGTTTTTGGTATATATTTTAGCGAACATATTTTTAGATTAACAGGTTTGCCTGAAGATGTTATTCCCGAAGCAAAAATATATTTAAACGTTTATCTTTCGGGTATTATCTTTCTTTTTGGTTTTAATGGAACAAGCTCTGCACTCAGAGGATTGGGCGACTCAAAAACTCCATTGTATTTTTTAGTAGCTGCTAATTTAATCAATATAATTCTTGATCTTTTATTTATTGTTGTTTTTAAAATGGGTGTTGAAGGTGCTGCTTTAGGAACTGTTATTTCGCAGGCTGGTGCTTTTATTACTATGATATTATATTTGAATAAAAAGCATGATTTAGTTAAATTATATATCAGAAAACTACAGTTTGATAAAGAAATTTTTTATAAAAGCATAAAAATTGGAATTCCAACAGGTTTCCAGCAAACATTTGTGGCATTGGGTATGGTAGCTTTATTTGGAATAGTAAATCGCTACGGAACCGATGTTATTGCCGCATTTAGTGTTGCCGGACGATTAGATTCCTTTGCTTCCTTGCCAGCCATGAATTTTGGTGCAGCGTTATCAGCATTTGTAGGGCAAAATCTTGGCGCAAACAAACCACATCGTGTTAAAAATGGCTTAAAAGCTACATTTTTAATGACTTCCATTTTATCTGTATTGGTTACCTTAAGCCTTCTCGCTTTTGGAAGATATGTTATGGCAATGTTTTCGAGCGATGTACATGTTATTGATATTGGTTATCAGTATCTTATAATTGTTAGTTCGTTTTATATTGTTTTTTCTACTATGTTTGTAATTGGTGGTGTAATGCGTGGGGCAGGAGATACGCTGATACCGATGTTTATCACATTATTTGCGTTGTGGGTTGTAAGAATTCCGTTAGCTTATTTTCTTGCACCTAAGTTTGGTGTAATAGGCATTTGGTGGGCTATTCCTATTGCATGGTGCATCGGAATGCTATTATCCTACGCATATTACCTTACCGGAAGATGGAAAACCAAAGTAGTAGTAAAATATAACGATGCTGCAAATCTTTAAATTATTGAGAATGAGGTAATTTAGAACAATAATAATCTATAACTAATTTATTAATTATTGCACACTGTGGTTCTTAACAGGTTTGCAAAGCAAAATTGTTAA
>CAYTJB010000180.1:5163-6378 GCA_964437995.1 uncultured Bacteroides sp.
TATTGTTTGTTTTCGGATAATGTAACAATAAAATAGCATCCTTCCCTAAAATCGTTACAATTCCAAACTGAATTTCCTTGCAATGTAACAACAAGCTGCCCTTGAGAATTGTAAATGAAGTGAGTAGCGTTTTTCGGAGCTGTTATTTTGCAATAATCTTTAGCTGGATTTGGATAAAATGATATGTCGTGATGTGGTTTTGTGGGTTCAGAAATTTCGCATGGAACAAGGATATAATTAGTATATGAAGCATTATTAGCTCCATAATCGTCCGTTAATAACGTAATTTTATTATTACCGGGATATAATGAAACTACAAATGGACCTTCGCCTTTTCCATCAAAAAGAATAGAATCGTTAATTAAAAGTTGAGCTCTGATTTCGCGTGGGAAGTTATAATTGCTCGTACTCCATGTAATGATGTAGTTTGGGGCAACGTAATTATAATTCCACAAACAAGTGTAGTTTATATCAGGAGGGACAGGCATTTCGCTTATATACCAATACCCTAAAAAATGGTGAGATGGATAAGGTGCCGGTGCTGTTATTTCAATATCAATATAAAACATTCCTGTCCAGTGTTCGGGCATAATAGATATATAAACAGAAACAATAGAGTCAATAATTCTTGTAGAATCAATTATTATAAATGGGTTTGCAATCGGAGTTGCACTAATAGCCAAAGTTGGAATTATAGCAGGAGGATAATAAGTACTCACATTAAAAGCTACGGGATGTTGCCCCATATTAAGAATTGCCATAGGATGATTTATTGCACCCAAAGCTACCATTGCATGCATTGCATTACTCGCTTTCAGCTCTGAAGTATCATGGTCTGATAATTCACCATTGCCATTTGAGCCTGAAGCTCTCATTACATCTCTTGAATAGGCTGAAGGTCGTGTATCTTTTAAGCCAAACAAATGACCTATTTCATGTGTTACCAACTCTCCAAAAGGAACAGAAGTTGAATCTGAACGAAGACTTATAAGTCCTTTTTTATATTTTGTTGATGGAGGATAAGTCCATCTTGAACACCTCCCTGCTACGGTATCGGGCAAAGTATTATCAATCGTTATTTTAACTTTTGCCGTATCTGAGTTAATCGGTTTTAGTTTAGGTTTACATCCTTTGTTGTTCCAACGTTTGATAGCTTTGTTAACTGAATCTTTTTGGCTATTGTTCAAACTGGGATCAATAAATACAGTTAAACTG
>CAYTJB010000181.1:0-6354 GCA_964437995.1 uncultured Bacteroides sp.
ATTTTAAACAGGATTATTTCAATTGCACCGAGCAGCGCACTTTCTCAATTAATAAACGAAATACTTACGCAAACAGATTATTGGGGAACTTTGGAAAACTCCCCTGCCGCAGCACAGAAGCGATTAAATTTAGAAAAACTACTCAATTTCGCAAGGACTTTCCAATCTCGTGGCTTCCGTACATTGAATCATTTCGTAGAAGAACTTGACTTTTTAATCGAAAACTCAATGGGTGAAACCGAACCGGTTACTCTTTCTGATGAAGATGCTGTAAATATGGTTAAGTACGATTTAGTTAAGGAAATCAAACCCGTAAAAGCTAAAAAATAATGACTACTTACTTAGACGTAATACCATTAGAAACCGCAAAACTCTATTTAAAAGTAGATGCAGGACAAACTGAAACAGATGCGGAAATTACGCAAATGATAGGTAGTTCTTTGTCTATAATTGAAAAACGCACAAATCACATTTTCAAAACACGTAATAAAGTATATTACAAAGATTGTGCTTTGGTTCAACAAGTTAGAGTTTACGATTATCCAATTGATAACACAGTTACGTTATTAGATATTGTTTACCGACCAAATTATGCAATTGTCCCTACTATTAATGATGTTGTGACTTTAACAATTGGTTATTCCGATGTTGATGATATACCAACTGAATTAATCGATTGTGCTTTGGGAATTATTAACTTTTGGTTTTATAATTCAGAAACAAAAGGATCTGATAATTCTATTCCTGATTTTATAAATGCTACATTGGATCAAAACAGACGTTTTATATGAACCGAGCAAGAAAATACGATAGATTAATACAACTTTGGAAAACCACCGAGATATCTGATACTTACGGAGGTTATACCGTAACTGATGCTTTACAATCTACTTTCTGGGCAAACGTAAAAACACCAAGCTCACTAAATCAAAGCGATAACGGGACAGTTCAAAACATTAATCAAATCGTGTTTACTATTAGAAATCGTTACGATATTGATATAAACATCAAAGATAATTTCATATTGTATCATTCTAAAAAGTATCAAATAAATAATCTTGTAAACCAAGATTTAAACAATATTGAAGTTGAAATAGTTTGCAATGGAAATTAAAGGAATATCGCAAGTAGTCGCCCAACTCCGCAAATATGGAAAAGAAGTTGAAGAAGATATTGCTGATGTTACCGAGTTAGTAGCACGTGGAATTGAATTGAACGCAAAACAATTATCACCGACTAATTTTGGATCATTAGGACAATCTATTTTAGCTACTGAACAAAATAAAACTGTTTGGGATATTTCGGCAGGTGGCATAAAAGCACCTTATGCCGCTTTTGTAGAGTTTGGAACAGGAACTCTTGTAAATGTACCGAGTGAATGGACTGAAATAGCAGCTCAATTTAAAGGTAAAAAAGTAGGATTAAAGGGTGATTTTTTAAAACACATAAAAGAGTGGTGTAATGCAAAAGGAATAGAAGAAAAATATGCTTTTGTAATTATGCTGAAACTTTTAAGAGTAGGACAAAGACCACAACCTTATATGTACCCAAGTTATATAAAAGGTCGCCAAGATTATTTAAAGAAATTAAAATTATTACTCAAAAAATATGGCAGCACTAAATAGCACAAACCCAAGCAAACATATTAGAAAATCTGTTTATAATTTAGTAAACAGTACTTATCCCTGTTTTGATATGCAAGTTACAGGAAATAAAAACCCTACTGAATACGTGCTTATGACAAGCCAAAGCAAAACTATTGACAAAGCTACTAAATGTAATTATCGATGGGAAGCGTCTTTATTATTGGATATTATAACAATTTATAAAGGTGCTGGTAATACAGGGTCAAGAGTAAAAGGTGACGATATTGAAAGCGCAATATATGAACTGATAAAAAACATTGAAATAACAGGTTATGAGGTGGTAAATCGTACATTTTCGTTTCCTGATTCTTTGAGTTTGAAAACACCGACAGAAAATGTATTTAGAAATTTTATACGAATTGAATTATTGTTAAATTAATTTGTATCTTTGATAAAAATAAAACTTAAAAACTAAAATATTATGGCAGCAATTAAAGGAGAAAATGGCGTATTATATATTTATGCCACAACTTGGAAACCTGTAGCTTGTTTGACTTCAAATAGTCTTAACTCTACGGTTTCAATTATCGAAAGTCAAACTAAATGCAATCCTGGTGTTGTTGAAAAACAAGCTGGGACATTTTCATATACAATAGATGCAGAAGGTGAGTATATCGATACTACATCAGTTGGTGGCGATACTGCTAAAAAATCACACGATGCACTTTTAGCATTGCAAATGGCTAAAACAACAGTAGAATGGAAAATTGATACGGATGTTACAGATGCAACTTCTATTAAATATTATGGAAATGCAATCATTACTGATTTAAGTTTATCGCAAGGTTCAGGCGATGAAATTTCAACTTTTAGTGCTACATTAGACGGTTCAGGCGCAATTGTTTTAGTTGATCCAAACGCATAATTTATGAAACAAATCACTTTAAATTTAGGGGGTAAATATAGGCTTTGTCATTTTGGATTTGGTTTTATTGGCAATTTATTAGACGCTTATAAAATCAGTTATACAGATTTTGACAAAGAAAGAAATTCAAACCCATTTAAATGGATGCCGATTATGATATTTCATTCAATGGAATATGCTCTTTTGCGTGAAGATAAAGAAGTAGATTTTACGTTAAAGAATGTTATTGAATGGATTGACGAAACAGATTTAGAAACACTTATTAAATTTAGACAATCTTTCGATTTGTCTTTAACAAAAGATGTTCCTGCACAGCCCGAAGTTAAAAAAAAAGTGACGAAAAAATAAACTGGCAAGAAGATGTAATTTGTTTTGCTATTGGTGAATTAAAGATGCCTAATTTGGAAGCCGTTTACGATATGACGTGGGCAGAGTTCCAAATTAGGCTTTTTGCTTATAAAAGGATTGAATTAAACGAATATCAAAAATTAAGGGAATTAATGTGGACATGTTACACTGCACCTCATTTAGACCCGAAAAAACTAAGTAAACGTAAAGAACAATTTATGCCACTACCAAGCGATAAAAAGCAAAGTTTAGGGGTTTCAGAATCAATGAAAGAATTATTTATACAGGAATATAAAAAATGGCAAGATGGCACAAGACAAATTAACAGTTAGCATTGGAGCTGATATTGATGACTTACAAAAAGGAATAGCACAAGCCGAAAAAGAGATTCAGAACTTAAAGAAATTAAAGTCTGACAATATAAAAATCGGTGCTGATACTTCGCAAATAAACACTGCTATTGACCAAGCTAAGGCAAAACTTGCAACGCTAAAAACAAGCGCAACAGGTGCTGGTAATGCGATGCAGGGTTTCCAAAAACAAACCGCAAACGGTGGTGTTGCTCTTACTGCATTTAGCCGTATCGCTCAAGATGCACCCTATGGAATTATAGGGATAGGTAACAACATTACAAACACGGCTGAACAATTCCAATATTTAGCACAAAAAACGGGGTCTGCTGGTGGTGCTGTAAAAGCGATGTTAAGCTCTTTGGCTGGTATTGGTGGTGTAATGTTAGGTATATCTTTGCTGGTGACAGGACTTACTATAATGTCTCAAAAAGGAATAACCGTTGGTGATGTTTTTGATATGTTAAGAGGCAAGAATGATGCACTTGCAAAGTCTTTCAATAATTTATCAGTTGAAGCTGTTAAGGGTTCAGGTGCTGAAATAGCTGGACTTAATGCACTTATATCAGTAGCGCAAAATAAAGCGCAAAGTGATAGAGATAGATTAACAGCAGTTGAAAAATTACAAACTAGTTATCCCGGTTATTTTGGAAATTTAGAAAAAGAAAAAATATTAAACGGTGATTTAACGGGAATAACCAAAGAATTAACAAAAGCTATAATTGCAAGAGCAAGAGCAACCGCTGCCGCTGATAAAGTTGCTGAAATAGAAAGTAAAATTTTAGCTATTGAAATTGAGCAAAATAAAGATAAAATAAAACAACAAAAACAAACAAATCTTTTAAAACAAACAGAAGCTAGACTTGCTAATGCATCAGGTCAAGCCGCAATAGGAATAGGACAATCTCTTGGTGGTATTTCTGCTGGTTTATCAATAACAACTAGTTCGATAGCTGATAAACAAGCTGAAATAAATGCATTAAAAAAAGAGGAATTATTTTATATTGATAAAATAAACAAAGATACTGCTACAAGTATTAAATTAGAAGAAAAAAAAGCAAGTGTAATAAAAACAGGGAAACCATCAAATGTAACACCCCAAGTGGGAGGTGTTGATAGTTCATTAGTGCCTAATGGTTTGGTAGAACTACAAGGTGCTACAATTGCTGATTCATTTGCTAAAATGTTTCCTAGCGGCGTACTTGTTAAACCAATGTCAGAGGAATTTATGCGAAGCATTGAATTAATGATGCAATTCAATGAAGATTTAAACAACCTTATTGATGATTCAATTTCAGGAACATTTGATAGGTTAGGAACTGCAATAGGTGAATCTTTAGTAAATGGGGGAAATGTTTTACAAGCGATAGGGCAAAGTTTATTACAAAGTTTAGGAGCGTTTTTATCTGATTTAGGAGGAATGCTTATAAAATACGGTACTTTAGCGGTAATAAAAGGAAAACTAGATTTAGCTATATTAACAGGTGGACCAGTATCAATAGCGGCAGGTTTAGCGGCTATTGCGGTTGGGGTTGCATTAAAAGCCGCTGGAGGTGCAATTGGTTCTGCTGCAAGTGGTGGTAGTAAATCAAGTAGTGGAGGCTCATCTTCTAACTATTCAACATCAAGCGGTGGATTCAGTACTGCAAGTTCAAACGGTGGAACAGTAGTATTTGAAATAGCAGGACAAAAATTAATAGGTGTACTTTCTAATACAATTGCATCAAATAAAAGAATGGGTGGTCAAAATTCATTAGGTTTATAAAATGGAAAAATACTATATTATTTTCGATGATTATCGTTTGAGTATTACACTCAAAAACTATCTTGGTGCATCTACTGAAATATTTGGAAATATCACTTTAAATAAAGGTGATGTAGATACTATTTTAGAACCAATAAGGGGGTCAGGATTGAATTTATCTTTGGAGGCAAACAGTACAATTACGTTTGATGAATTTGCTTTGGCTGATGAACAATCGTACTATGTTCAACTAAAAAAAGGAAATGATGTAATTTACAACGGATTTATAAAACCAGATGGAATACAGCAATCTTGGATAAATGAGGAATGGTTAGTGAATATTGAAGTAATAGACGGTTTAGGCGCAATGAAAGACTTGTCGTTTGTAAAATCTGACGGTTTTCATTTTACAGGGAAGTTATCATTTTATGAAGTAATAAAAGGGTGTTTAGATCGTACTGGGTTGTTAATGCCAATTTATTCATCAATTGGATTAGCTTATGATGGGTATATAGGAACGAATATTTTAAAAGACACTTATGTAAATGCTTCAAGATATGTAAAGAAAGATAGTGAAACTATAATGGATTGTAACGAGGTTTTAACATCTATTTTAAATATATTTTCTGCTGTCATTACTCAGGAAAACGGTATATGGTGGGTTTATAGACCAACTGATTTAAAACCAAACACAACTTTTATAAACAACACTTTAGATACTGAAATAGTTGTTAAAACGAACTATACTTTAGGATCTAATATTGACAATTACTATCCGCACCACTGCGATAGCAATCAACAAATTGAAGTAAAAGGGGCAATTTCTGCATATCGTTTGCGTTATGAATATGGCTTTTTAGATGGATTCATTCTAAATAAGGAATTAGTACACGATAAATTTTTAAACTTTGATAATTGGACGGTTAACGGTGCAAATGCCGGTTATTTAATTAATGATTTATCTGATTTATCAGGATTAAAAATGTATTCTGATTTTAATGCTTTATTAGAAATAATGACATCAAATAGTTTTACAGCTACTATTGGAGCTGTTTTAAATTTAAAGGCTACTTTTGCAACCTTAGCAGGCAGACATTTCTTTAGATTTAGATTAAAAAGAAGCGATGGAAAATATTGTAATTCGTTAGGGGTTTGGACTACAAACCCAAGTGATTATTTTCAGGGGTCTGGAGGTAGTCAAAACGGAGAAAATGAAACATCAGAGTTTAGTTTTAAAACAGAAGCAATTGATGCTAATTGTACCGTAACTTTAACTATATTAAGACCTGTTTACGCTGCTTTATATGCTAATATACAACCAGTTGAAATAACTAAAATAGATGTTACGGATGCTTCGCAAACACAAACGGGAGTTATTGGGCAGTTTTATACCGTTTCAAG
>CAYTJB010000182.1:0-874 GCA_964437995.1 uncultured Bacteroides sp.
AATACTTGGATATTTGGCAGTACTCATGGCTATATGCTTGATATTGCCATTAAACGCACTATCGCAAGGATATGCAGGACCAGATAAAACGATACTTAAAGACTCTAGTGTTGTAATTGGAGCAGGCGGTTGTGCCAATTGTTGCTACCTGTGGACACCTGCAACAGGACTAAGCGATTCAAAAATTGCAAAACCTACAGCAAGTCCTCAAACCACAACTACTTATACACTTAAAGTTACCGGTAATAATTTTACAATCAACGATGTAAGCCAAATGACAGTTACTGTTAAAGATGGTTTAAATGGAATAACTGTTGTTCCTAAGCAATGTTGTTGGAAAAAAGGCGATGCAATAACAACCGACCAATTTACAATAACAACCGACCCTCCAGGTTTAGAAGGAACTGTTACCGTAAGCCCAACTTCAGTACCTACAAATATTTTTTCAACACCTGTTGGTACTCTTCCATTAACATTTACAGGGAAAAAATCCGATGGAACGAATGTTACTGCAACTGTGAACATTTCGGCTGTTGATGAAGATGCACAATTAGCATTTCAAGCAGGACTTGGTCAATTTAAACCTGAAGAAATTGTTAAATATATTGATGATGTTATTAATAACGTGAAAATGGGACCATGCGGTGCTACGGGCGGACCAAGTGCAAATATGCAGTTTGCAACAGGTAAGCTATGCTGTCCGAAAGCCGGATGTATCAAAGATATGTATGCTTATAACGGAACGTATAATTACGATTTGGGTTATCAATGCGATTTCCCATTCTATGGAATTCCTTACGTTGCATCGTTAAATTTCAGAATAATGGCAGGTGTTGGAGCATCACTCTCATTAGGAAATATTAAAACTACTTGC
>CAYTJB010000182.1:884-1553 GCA_964437995.1 uncultured Bacteroides sp.
CATTGGCGGAGGCGTTAGTGGTACAATATTGGGAGGTAAATTGTTAGACGCAAGTTTAATGTTAGTTGGTTCCATTACGCCCGACCCAATAGAATATTGTATGCCATCCGGAGCAACAAAATGCTTAGGAAATATCTGTGTAAAAGCAGATATTGTAGGAACTGTAACAACACTAAGCTTTTTTACAAAAAGTGTAAGTGTAAATGTAATTTCACAAAGATGTTGGAAATAAAATAAAACAAATAGAGTTATGAAAAACAAATACCATAAATCATTACTTAAGATTAGTTTGATAATCATAGTAATAGCTTGCAGTTTTTCTTCAGTAAAAACTTTTGCGAGCAACCTTAATAGTTTGCAGGATACATTCCCTACTTATAACATTACAACTTATAATATAGGAATACCAATTGATACAATGGGCTATACTGCTGATCCAGCACACGAAATATGTGGTACAATGGCATTGTATGTTATTAACGGTATGATTTCGCCTACAAGCGAAGGTTGGCTGATTGATGATGCGTCGGGTACTAATAATTGCGATGCTGTAAATTCGCCTACAGCAAAACTATGTAAATTACTAAAAGCATATAAGCTTGGAATTATTGATAGTGTAGTAGCTCTGTATAAAACTTCCGATCATTATACAATTGATGCAATTCTTGC
>CAYTJB010000182.1:1563-6173 GCA_964437995.1 uncultured Bacteroides sp.
CCAGGTGCAAGAAGCTATTTTCAAGGCTCTATAGATTCTATTATAGGCATTAATTTAAAAGCTGGTTTTATATATAATGGAGGGTTTTTGGCTTTTACTAATATTACATTTATAGGAAACTCTCAGCAAATTACTCCTTATTACTTTGTGCAAGAAAATAACCAATGGATGCTTTCTACTTTAGAAGATTCATTAAAAATTACTTCTAATATAGCCGTTTATCTTAACAGCAAATCCCCATCAAGTATGATTGTTCCCAATGATATTGATGCTGATGGAATCCTAAATCTTACTGATAATTGCCCATGTAAAGCCAATTCAACCCAAACAGATACTGATGGTGATGGTATTGGCGATGCATGTGATAATTGTCCTACACTTGCCAATCATAGCCAAACAGACATTGATAAAGACGGTATTGGTGATGTATGCGACAACTGTCCAAAACATTATAATCCTTTACAATCTGATATAGACAATGATCATATTGGAGATTCCTGTGATAATTGTCCTACAGCTATTAATAGCAATCAATCTGATGTTGATGGTGATTATATTGGCGATGCTTGCGATCAGGATTTAGACAATGATGGACTTCCTAATAGTGAAGATGCTGATATCGACGGTGATGGAATACTTAATAATGTTGACAATTGCCCATACTATCCCAACCAAAATCAAGCTGATACTGATAGCGATGGTGTAGGTAATGCGTGTGACAATTGTCAGTTAACATCCAATTCTAATCAAACAGATACTGACCATGATGGTTTAGGCGATGCGTGCGACCCTGATATTGATAATGATGGCGTTTTAAATGCTATTGATAATTGCCCGTATTTCCCAAATCTGGATCAAATGGATGCAAATTGTAACGGCATAGGAGATGCTTGCGAATAATGATTTTACCTGATATTGTAAAACATAAAGATTTACAGAAATGAAAAAAAGAGGACTTAATAGCAACAAAACCATTTCAGTATCGACTGAAAGTGTTATTATTTATAAAAATAATAATCATGGGTTTAACAAGAATATAATTCATGTTTTATTGAAGTATTCTTTCGCTTTATTAATATTAATAGTATGTTTACTTCCTGAACTTACTCAAGGGCAAATAACCTTCACAAAAGAAGATGCGTCATGTAATGCTGCTGATGGAAGTGCAACTGTTAATGTAAATGGAGGAACAGCACCTTACACTTACCTTTGGTCAACAGGTGCTGCAGGTAAAACAATTAATAATTTGGCAGTTGGATCATATACTTGCATTGTTACTGATGCAACTGGTTGTACAGGAACAGGCGATGTGTTTATTGATAACAAAACAGATATGGATGTAACTATAAGTGGAGGCAACGTAACTACAACCTATTGTAGCAATGCGTCAGCACCTTCTATTACGCTTACAGCTTCGGTTACAGGAGGTAAGCCTCCTTATGTGTGTAGCTGGCCATCGTATTCTATGGTTGCAAACTCATCAGGAAATTATACCGTTACCGTTACAGATTCTGCACAATGTCTCAAACACGCTTCTACGTATGTATTATTTATTCCTGTTGAATGTTCTTCCGACCCTAATGATATTACAGGACCTGATGGATATGGAACTGATAAAATGGTTGGGATAAACGAAAAATTGCCTTACAGAATTCGCTATGAAAACGACCCCGTATTTGCAACCGTTCCAGCTCAAAAAGTAGCCATAGACATGCCTTTTGATTCTACTGCAAATATGCTTTCCTTACGCTTGGGCGATTTTGGGTTTGGTGATTTTATTTTTAGTGTTCCTCAAAACACTACTTTTTATTCGAAACGATTGGATGTTTCAGATTCATTAGGCGTTTTGCTTGATGTTACAGCAGGTATTGATGTTCAAAACAAAAAAGCTTTTTGGATATTAGAATCTATTGACCCCAAAACAGGAATGGCTCCAAATGATGCCAACAAGGGTTTCTTATTGGTTAATGATAGTATTACACATAGAGGCGAAGGCTTTGTTACCTTTACTATGTTGCCCAAAAATACTGTGAATACAGGCGATTCGTTAAAAGCAGAAGCTTCTATTGTTTTTGATATCAATGAAGCTATTAAAACCAATGTTTGGAAAAATATTTTAGATGCTCATTATCCTACAAGTTTTGTAAACCCATTACCGGCAATTACAGATACAAATTTTATTCAAATTTCATTTACTGCTAACGATGATGCAGGCGGTTCTGGTGTGAAAAATTTAAAATTGTTTGTAGCAAAAAACAATGCAAACTATGAGCTAATTGGAACTTATAGTAAAGACAGTATTGTAAATATTACCGGAGTTGAAGACGATATTTATAAATTCATTAGTATTGCCGAAGATAATGTGGGTAATGTTGAACCAATGAAAGAAACACCGGATACATATACTTTCCTTGGCTATCCCCGAATGGTTTCAGGGAATATTACATACCAAAACAATGCAAATACTCCAATGAGTGATGTACTTGTATATTTGCGAAATATAGATGGAAATGTAATGGATTCAGTATTTACTAATACATCAGGAAATTACGACTTTGGATTTAAGTCGAAAACAACCTATTTAATAGAAGGTTCCTCTGATTTACCATGGGGTGGTGTAAATTCAACAGATGCGTTAATTGTTAGAAGACAAATTATTGGTTTGTCTTCTTTTGATACTTTACAAACAAAAGCTGCAGATATTGATAATTCTGGAATTATTTCGGGAACAGATGCTCTTTTGATAAGAAAGCGAATTGTTGGAGAAATTAGTAATTTCCCAATTAATGATTGGACTTTCTTAAGAGATACAATTAAAATAGAAAAAGTTAATATTAATCATCCAATTAAAACCTTGTGTGCAGGAGACGTTAATGGTTCTTATTCACCTGTTTTTACAAAAAGCTCAAATATAACATTAAGCCAACGTGGAGAAATAAATGCTGATAGAAATCAATTGATTGAATTACCGGTAATTTGTAATAATAATTTTCAACCTGCTGCTATTACTTACTTAATGGATTATCCCGATAGACTTGTAAAAATCGAAAATATAGTTTCGTCTTTACCCGGATTTATGTATAAAGCAAATAACGGGAAATTAATACTCGCATGGGATAGCTTAGCTCCAATGAACCTTAATAAAGGCGAACCACTATTTGTTATGCAGGCAAGAATTAATAGAGAAGCTTCTGAAAAGGATCGTGTAATATTTACACTTGATAATCATAGTGAATTTGCAGATAAAAATGCAGAAGTTATTAGTGGTGTGAGTTTAAGCATTCCTAACATAAGCATTTCGCCATTTTTAGATTATGAATTAAGTCCAAATTTCCCCAATCCATTTAGTAAATCTACCGAAATTAGGTACGAATTACCCGAAGATGGTTTAGTTACATTAAAAGCATATAATATATTAGGTCAGGAAGTTAAAACTATGGTTTCAGGAAAACAAAAAGCTGGAAGCTATAGTTTACGTTTTGATGGATCTAACTTAGAAGCTGGAACTTATTCATATAAAATTGAAGTAGAAGGAAAAACAAGGAAATATACAGCATCACATTTAATGATTGTTATCCCAAGTAATTAAAAAATAATGAAACTATTAAAAATAGTAAGTTTTTCTTTTCTAATATTTCTATCTAATCAAGGGATGAACCAAACCCTTCAGATTGATAGTGTTCAGGCATGTTTAGGAGATACTGCAAGTATTTCTATAAACATGTCGACTATTGATACTGTGGGTGCAATTACTTTGTTTATAGGATATGATACAACTAAGCTAAATGTTGTTAATTTAACAAATATTAACCCACTTGCTTCGGGAATTATATTTAATGATATGCGTAATTTAACTACCGGTGCTCGTCTTGGGAAAATTGCAATTTCGTGGGTTGCCAATGGAGGAACTGGTGTAAATTTTAATGCAGGAATATTTGCAATACTTAAATTTAAAGTATTAGCAGGAAATTGCTCGATAAATTTTTTAAATAACTGCGAAATAGTTAAATATAGCACACAGCCAATTAATATAAATTACATAAATGGAAATTTAAAAGTTCCAACAGTTCCTATAATTACGGCACAACCATCTCAGCTTTCCATTAATACATCGCAAAATGGATTTTACACAATAAGTGCCACAAATACTGATAGTATTCAATGGCAAATAAATCAAGGAAGTGGATGGGTTAATGTTCAAAATAATAACATATTTCAAGGATTTGATAACGATACACTTTTTGTTTCTCAACCAAGTATAACTTTAGATGGAGTTTATTTTAGATGCACTTTAAGCAATCTTTGTACATCTGCACAATCTGACTCGGTTATTTTAAATGTTACTAATGTTTCTGTGAGTGACAATAAAGCAACAAATAATAAAATTTCCCCAAATCCTTTTTCTGATTACATTTCAATAGATTTTCCAACACTAACTTTTATAGATGAAATAAATATTTTTCAAATAGATGGTAAGTTTGTTAAGCAAATATCTAAAAAAGAACAATCCTCACACTTTTTAATTACACAACTAAACGATCTTGAAAAAGGAATTTATTTCTTTGAAATAATTTCAAAAAGTAAAGAAGGTAGTAAAATAAAAAACATAT
>CAYTJB010000183.1:0-6168 GCA_964437995.1 uncultured Bacteroides sp.
TGTTTACACCAATATTGATAAGTTAACCCTCACTGTTTTTAATCGTTGGGGTAATAAAGTTTTTGAAGGCTTTGGAAAAGCTGCTGTGTGGGATGGTAAATATTTAGGAAATCTTTGCCCTGATGGAGTTTATTATTATATGTTTGAATATGAAGAAAAAGGTGAAAATAAAAGAGTTAACAAACAACTACACGGTTCAATAACACTTTTAAAATAAAATTGAAGAAAAAAGGGAATAAATATTTTGTATTTATTCCCTTTTCTTATAGATTTTGCAAACAAAAGCTATACGTCTATTCGGGCGTATTTAGCATTTTTTTCAATAAATTCTCTACGTGGTGGTACTTCGTCTCCCATCAACATTGAAAATACCCTGTCGGCTTCTGAACCACTTTCTATTGTGATTTGTCGCAATGTTCTATATTGAGGATTCATGGTAGTATCCCAAAGTTGTTCGGCGTTCATTTCTCCAAGACCTTTATAACGTTGAATATGAATATTGCTTTCTTTTCCATTTACAGTGTATGATTCAACTATTTGAGCTCTTTCTTCTTCTGTCCAGCAATAGCGTTCTTCTTTGCCTTTTTTTATTAGATACAATGGGGGAGTAGCTATATAAACATAACCTTGTTCAATCATTTCTTTCATATAACGGAAGAAAAAGGTAAGAATAAGTGTTGCAATATGACTACCGTCCACATCGGCATCGGTCATAATTACAATTTTATGATAACGAAGTTTTTCCATATTCAGAGCTTTGCTATCTTCTTCTGTACCAATGCTAACACCCATAGCCGTGAACATGTTTTTTATTTCTTCGTTTTCGTAAATTCTGTGTTGCATGGCTTTTTCAACATTCAAAATTTTACCTCTTAAGGGTAAAATAGCTTGAAATTTTCTATCTCTGCCTTGTTTGGCAGTGCCACCGGCAGAATCACCTTCAACCAAATAAAGTTCGCATTTACTTGGATCGCGTTCCGAACAATCGGATAATTTACCGGGTAGCCCAGAACCACTTAATACATTTTTGCGTTGTACCAATTCACGTGCTTTACGAGCAGCATGACGAGCAGTAGCAGCCAAAATTACTTTGTTTACAATCATTCGGGCTTCCTTAGGATGCTCTTCAAGAAAATTGGTAAGCAATTCGCTAACTATTTGATCAACAAAACCCATTACTTCTGTATTTCCTAATTTAGTTTTGGTTTGTCCTTCAAATTGTGGTTCTTGAACTTTTACAGAGATAATAGCGGTTAATCCTTCACGGAAATCGTCGCCACTAATATCAAACTTAATTTTTTCCAACATTCCCGATTTTTCGGCATACGATTTCAACGTACGTGTTAAACCTCTCCTAAAACCAGCAAGGTGAGTGCCACCTTCATGTGTATTGATATTATTTACATAAGAATGAATGTTTTCGGAGAAAGAAGTATTGTATTGCATTGCAATTTCAATAGGTGTGTCATTTTTTTCGCCTTCAATATAAATAGGGTCGGGCATTAATTTTTCTCTAACAGCATCCAAATATTCAATAAAATCTTTTAAACCATTTTCGGAATGATATTTATTTGAAATAAATTCTCCATTTTCGTCTTTCTCGCGAAGGTCAGTAATATTTAGTGTAACGCCTTTGTTTAAAAATGATAATTCGCGTAAACGTGAAGTTAGTATTTCGTAACTGTATTCTTTAGTAATAAAAATTGAATCGTCTGGCAAAAAAGTTACCGTAGTGCCTGTTGCATCCGAAACACCCGTTTCTTTAACCGAATACAATGGTTTTCCGTAAGCAAATTCTTGCATGTATGATTTGCCATTGCGGTAAACTTCTACTTTTAGATGTTTTGAAAGGGCATTTACGCAGGAAACCCCAACACCATGCAAACCACCCGAAACTTTATACGAACCTTTGTCGAATTTTCCTCCTGCATGCAATACAGTCATAACAACTTCCAACGCTGAGCGACCTTCTTTTTCCATCATATCAGTAGGAATACCACGTCCATTATCACTAACAGTTATTGAATTATCGACATTGATAAATACATCAATCTTATTACAATGACCAGCCAATGCTTCGTCAATAGAGTTGTCAACAACCTCATATACTAAATGATGCAAACCTCTTACATTGATATCGCCAATATACATGGCAGGACGTTTGCGAACAGCTTCTAATCCTTCAAGTACTTGAATGTTATCTGCAGTGTAAGTTTCGGGGTTTATTATCAAATCTTCGTTTTCAATCTCGCTCATAATCAAATATTTATTGTATTCTTAAATAAGTTTCAAAAGTACAAATTATTATTGAGAATAGCAAAAAACTTTGAGGTTGCTTGTAAAGTATTTATTAACAATTTTAAAATAAAAACCCTTGTATAATTTGGTAGATTTTACTTATTTTACTCTTTTTCCAATTGCTTAATAGTAAGTTTTGCATTTGTTATTGAAAAAGGTTTTTTATTCAGGTTCCAAATATAAGTAACATATTTTTTTGAAGTAGCTGGTAAATTTGTTACAAGTTGTCCGTTATGGTAGTGTTTTGATTCTTTGTTCCAAACAGATTTTATCCAATTTAACGGAATGTACTCATAAGCAGTAGTATTGTTGGCACTATCGGATACACCAACAACAATCCAAGCATCAAAAGGTGTTGCCGAACTTTCAATATCCATATTGTACTCAAAAAACAATGGTTTTTGAATCAGAGTATCAATCGTTCCTTCAGCAAAATTAAAAAATTCATCGCTTATTGTACCATTAGTAGAAATTGCTTGCTTTTCAGCAATTATATGCCTTTGCAATTTGTTTTTTCGTTCTAATAAATGGTAGCCAGAAACTTTATCGTAATCAATTGCATTGTAATATAAATTCCAAATTGCAAAATCTTCGGTTTTAACTATCAAAAAATCAGGCACTAATGAAGGATAGTCGGTATCATGACTTTTGCCTACATTACCATTGCTCAGATAGTTTTGATAAGCAAACACCAAAGTTCTTCCAAAGTATGACCCAATTGTTGCTATTTCTGGCATAGTTTTAGATTTTTCTCGAATTTTTTCATAAAACCTATAAGGTATGCGGTCTTCTTTATATACAGCAATATGTGTGAAATTTGATGCGTAAGCAAAATGCAATGGTATCAATAAAAAAGGTATTGCAATCCATGCTATTCTTTTGTAATTAATATTTTCAGCAAATTTATCTATCAAGAAAAATATGCTGCCAATAAAAAAATAATAGAAGTAAAATCCTGAGCGGTCTTCCGGAAAATTAACATTAAAAAAGTAATCAAGAAGCAATACTGCAATAATATTTCCAACTAAAAGCACTGGAAAAACCAAAACTGTATGTCGAAATATTGAAATTGAAAAATGTTTACTTATATATTTTGCCAACATTATCAAAATCAAAACAAAGTAAACAAATATTAACAATCGCAGAACATGAGTTTGGTTGTCAAACAAGGCTTTCATTAATGTAGTAATAGATTGTACCCAAAACCCATCGTGTGTTCCATAATACAAAGCTCCTGCTTTTTGCAATTTAAAGGAGTAAATTACAAAAAGACAAACAGGAAATATAGCTGTAACTATTACAATACCGAATTTTAGTATTTTATTGAATATCTTATCGTTGATGATAATAATATTTATCATCAATAAACCAATTATCATCAAAGCGGTATTTAATAACGATAAATTGGCAGAAACGCTTGCCATTAGGAAAAATAATGTGAGAAAATAATCAATTGCTTTGCTATTTTGCATTGCTTTTATTAAATACCAAATACAACCTAATAATAAAGCAAACGACATTCCATATCCACGACTTAAAGCCAAAAACTCAACAATAGAATGTATAAATAATAAACAAAGCCAAAATAAAAATGCAAGGTATTTGTTTTTTAGTGTATTGGCAATTTTGTAAGCGTAAAAACAATAGATTGGAACAAATAATATATTTGCTAATCTTAGTACAATGGGAGTATAACCAAATATTAAATAAAAAAATCGAGTTAACAATGAATTTAATACGTGATTATTGGCTGTATTTCCATCAATTTTGAAAGTAAAAGGAATATAATTTCCTGTATTTACGTAATACCAATACGTCATTATTTCATCGTGCAAAAAAGGAACTAAGAATGCCCTAAAAATAAGATATATCCAAAAAATTAGTGAAAGTGCAATACCAAGTTTTGTATTTAATTGCAGGTATTTATGTATATTAAATAAGTTTGATTTCTTCATTATTTTATTGGCATAAGTTAGGGTGCAAATCTACAAAAATAGTATGTGTGAAAAGAACAATTTTATTCCTTATTCTTTATTTTCCTTCTTACACTGTGCGGTACATGGAAATCGCTCTTGATAGTTTCGCCTAATAGCTCGCGAATAACTACCGATGCTGCCAAACAACCAAATATAGGTGGCATATACGAAATAGTTCCTACTGTTGTTTTTTTATTAGGCTCGTTTTCATTAGGTATAGTAACATGTTTAGGTATGCGTTCGGTAGAGAAAACAGCTTTGAATCCTGTATAAATACCTAATTTATGCAGTTTTTTTCGCAAAGCATCAGCCAATGGGCAAATATGTGTTTGCGAAATATCAGCAATATGTATTTGAGAAGGGTCTAACTTCCCACCAGAGCCCATTGAACTTACTAATCGCAAACCTGATTGAATAGCATAGTTTATTAAATAAAACTTTGGCGAAAGAGTATCAATAGCATCTATTACATAATCGTAAGGAGCTGCTTTTACAATATCAAGTAATCGCTGTTCTTTAACATATTCTGATATAACTTCAAGTTGTATAGATGAATTAATATCTTTCAAACGAGTTGCCAAAACTTCGGTTTTTAGTTTTCCTTCGTTGCTAATTAATGCTCCTAACTGGCGGTTGCGGTTGCTTGCATGAATCGTATCTCCATCAACAAGTGTCATTTTTCCAATGCCTGCTCTGCAAAGCTGTTCGGCAGCATAAGCCCCTACTCCACCCAAACCTACTATCAGAATATGAGATTTTTGTAATATTTCAATATTCTCATCGCCCAATAGCAAGGCAGTACGGGCATACCATAATGTTTCGTCCATTTACTATCTCTAATTAATAGTTTATGAAGATTAAACCTAAACTATACATTTTTTACTTGTTGCTTGTTGCTTGTTGCTTGTCTCTTTTCACTTTTATTCTATTTTACAAGCTTATTTGCCAGAAATGGAGCAGTATGCGATTGTTTAACTTTTACAATATCTTCTGGAATACCCTCAAAAACAATTTCACCTCCTTTGCTGCCACCGTCAGGGCCCAAATCAATAACCCAATCAGCACATTTAATAATATCCATATTATGTTCGATAACAATTACTGTATGCCCATTTATAATTAGTGCATCAAATGCAAATTTCAGCTTATTAATATCGTGAAAATGAAGTCCGGTAGTAGGTTCATCAAAGATAAACAAAGTAGGTTTTTCGGAAAATCCTTTGGATAAAAACGATGCTAATTTGATACGTTGTGCTTCGCCACCACTTAAAGAGCTTGAGGCTTGCCCTAATTTAATATAGCCTAAACCTACATCGGCTAAAGGTTGTAGTTTTTGAATAATTTTGTTTTCTAAAGAATGTTGTTTAGTGTTTCCTCCAAAAAATTCTAAAGATTGACTAACCGTCATATTAAGAACATCGGTAATGTTTTTATCATTGAATTTAACATCCAGCACTTCTTCTTTAAATCTTTTTCCGCCACAACTTTCGCAAACCAATCTTACATCAGCCATAAACTGCATTTCAATTTTTACAAAGCCATCGCCCTCACATTCTTCGCACCTGCCACCTTCTACATTAAATGAGAAAAAACCGGGTTTGTATCCACGCGTTTTTGCTAATTGTTGCTCGGCAAACAAAGTTCTAATTTCGTCATAAGCTTTTACATAAGTAGCTGGATTGGAACGTGATGATTTACCAATTGGATTTTGATCTACAAATTCAACATCTGTAATTTTGTTATAATCGCCTTCTATTTTATCGAATTTTCCTGTTCTTTCGCCATAACCTCCGTATAATTTTTTTAAAGCAGGATACAATACCGATTTTATTAGTGATGATTTCCCAGAGCCACTAACGCCTGAAACAACGGTCATTACATTTAACGGAAATTT
>CAYTJB010000184.1:0-547 GCA_964437995.1 uncultured Bacteroides sp.
CGGGCGCGGCGAGTTGCACCTGGCCATCCTCATTGAAACCATGCGTCGCGAAGGCTACGAATTACAAGTAGGGCAGCCACGTGTTATCACAAAAGAAGTAAATGGTGTAAAATGCGAACCTATTGAATATTTAACAGTTCATGCACCGGAAATTTCAGCAGGTAAAGTTATTGAATTAGTTAGCCAACGCAAAGGCGAAATAGTTCAAATAGAAACCAAAACCGACCGTTTGCATTTAGAATTTGCTATTCCTTCAAGAGGAATTATAGGTTTAAGAAGTACTGTATTAACATTAACAGAAGGCGAAGCCATAATGGCACATCGTTTTAAAGCTTTTGAACCATGGAAAGGCGATATTCCTACAAAACGCAATGGTTCTTTAATTGCTATGGAATCAGGAGTTGCTATTCCTTACGCTATTGATAAATTACAAGACAGAGGTCGTTTCTTTATTGAACCAGGTGAGGAAATTTATGCAGGTCAAGTATTGGCAGAGCATATTAAGCCAGGTGATCTTGTTGTAAATGCTACTGAACCTAAAAAACTC
>CAYTJB010000184.1:557-3523 GCA_964437995.1 uncultured Bacteroides sp.
GATTGATAAAGATGTTAAATCGAGAATTGGATGACAGAGGAAGTTTTTTTGTAAACCCTGGTGAGCCTATATATGCAGGTCAAGTAATAGGAGAACATATTCGTCAAGACGATTTGGTAATTAATATTACTAAAACCAAGAAACTAACCAATATGCGTGCTTCGGGTTCTGATGATAAAGTATCTATAGTTCCTGCTACTAAATATTCGTTAGAAGAATATATGGAGTTTATTATTGGTGATGAATACTTGGAAATCACACCATTATCCTTGCGTTTAAGAAAAATATTATTAGACGAAAACGATCGAAAGCGTCAGAAAAAAAGTGAATAAAGTTTAGATAAAAAAACAAAAAGGCTTCAGTTTTTAAACTGAAGCCTTTTTGTTTATGGCGATTTGCTTAGTTACTTTGCATAACTAATTGCCCTTGTTTCTCGAATTACAGTAATTTTAATTTGCCCTGGATACGTCATTTCATTTTGAATTTTATGTGATAAATCAAACGATAATTGGTTGGCTTCGGTATCCGAAATTTTATCAGCACCAACAATTACGCGTAATTCTCTACCAGCTTGTATTGCATAAGTTTTAATAACACCAGGGTAGGAGAGTGCTAATTCTTCCAAATTATTTAATCTGTTTATATAAGCATCTACAACTTCTCTACGTGCACCTGGTCGAGCACCGGAAATAGCATCACAAACTTGTACTATTGGAGCAATTAAGGATTCCATTTCAGCCTCATCGTGGTGAGCTCCAATGGCATTGCATATTTCTGGTTTTTCTTTAAACTTTTCAGCCAATTTCATACCTAAAATTGCATGTGGTAAATCTGGTTCATTATCAGGCACTTTGCCAATATCATGTAATAATCCGGCACGTTTGGCAATTTTGGGGTTTAAACCAAGCTCAGCAGCCATAGTTGCACACAAATTAGCAACTTCTTTGGAGTGTTGCAATAAGTTTTGTCCGTAAGACGAACGGTATTTCATTTTGCCTACCAATCGTACCAATTCGTGGTGCATATTAAGAATACCAAGGTCGATGGTAGTACGTTTTCCTATTTCAATAATTTCTTGCTCAATTTGTTTCTTTACTTTTGCTACAACTTCCTCAATACGAGCAGGATGAATTCTTCCATCAGTTACCAATTTATGTAATGATAATCGAGCAATTTCGCGTCTTACAGGATCAAATCCTGAAATAATAATAGCATCAGGCGAATCATCAATAATCACTTCAACGCCAGTTAATGCCTCTAATGCTCTGATGTTTCTACCTTCGCGACCAATAATTCTACCTTTTATTTCGTCGTTTTCAATATTAAAAACTGAAACTGAATTTTCTATAGCATGTTCAACAGCAGTACGTTGTAAGGTTTCAATAACAATTTTTTTAGCTTCAATATTAGCCGTAATCTTGGCTTCGTCTACTACATCTTTTATTAAATTTATTGCTTCGTTTTTTGCTTCATCTTGCAGTGCTTCAATAATTTGCACTTTTGCTTCGTCAGCAGAAAGTCCAGCAATGGCTTCAAGTTTTTCTACTTGCGTTTTGTGTAGTTTATCGAGTTCGCCTTGTTTTTTATTGATAATTTCTAATTGATTGTTTAGGTTTTCGCGAACAGCTGTAAGTTCATTTTGTTTGCGTTGAATTTCTTCAAATTTTTGCGACAAACTGGCTTCTTTTTGCTTAACACGATTTTCATTTTTCTGAATATTACTATTTCTTTCCAGAATAATGGTTTCATGTTCTGCCTTTAGTTGTAAGAATTTTTCTTTTGCCTGAAGCATCTTTTCTTTTTTGATAACTTCGCCTTTTTCTTCGGCTTCCTTTAAGATGTCTTGGCTTTTTTTATCTACGTATTTCCTAAAAACAGTTGTAGCTAAAACAGCCCCTGTTATTAAAGAAATTAATGCAATGATAATGGTTGATACACTCATAATAGTTTTATTATTAGTTAATATATAATTAATTAAAGCACTAAAAATAAAAAACCCGCAATCAATCCGAATGAGTTTTGTAAACCCCTAAATGAAATTTATAGAGCTGCCAGAAGCATCGAGTTTCCTCTGTCTCATTGCTGAGAACCCAATGGGTTGAGGCCTGCTCTGAACTTCAATAAGCGTAATGCTCTAATTATTGAAATGTTGAGTTTACAAACTGTAAATGAATAATTGCGGGTAAATCTTACGTTATAAGTGTATGATTATATTCAAAGAACGTTATCTTTTTAAATTGTAGATATATTTTTGTTTAAAATTCCATCTATTTCACTTAATCTCACTATCAATTCATTATCCTTGAAAGAAGCTTGTTCTTCAAATTTTAACGAACTGGTTGTATATTGCAGTGCAACCAATGCCAATAAATCCTGTTTGTCTTTAAAAGCGTAATTTTGAGCATATTCTGTTATTTTTTCAGCTAATAATTTGGTTGCTTTTCTAAAAATCTCTTCTTCCTCTTTTAGTACTTTGTACTTTTCTTCTAATTCTTTTATTCTATTATTTTGATTTTCAATTGTTTTCTTAAATTCTTCGTTGGTTTTTAATAATTTATCGTTTTCAATTTTAAGCTGATTATTTTGTTGAATTAATTTGCGTAATTTAAACTCAATCCCTGATACTAAAATACTTAAATCTTGCATAAAATTAAAAACTACCTACAAAAATTCTTTTACAAATATACAACCTATTTTTAGATTCAACAATTTTTTTTATTCAGAAATATAAAATAAAGATTTTTGAATGCTTATCTTATTGTTTTTCTTTACTTTATTATTTCTTTTCTTCTGGTTTAGAAAGTGAAAATTTTATTGGCATATTATAATATACCCTAATAATTTTTCCATTAAGTTTGCCAGGTACCCATTTAGGCATCAGTTTTACAACTCTTATTGCTTCTTCGTCGCAACCACCTCCTATACCTCTTATGGTTTCTATATTTGTTAAACTGCCATCTTTTTCT
>CAYTJB010000184.1:3533-6162 GCA_964437995.1 uncultured Bacteroides sp.
TTTTCTACTATAAAAGAAATAAAGACAGTTCCCTGAATTCCTGCTTCTTTGGCTTTTACAGGATAAATCACGTTTTTTACTAAAAAGTCTCTTCTTGCTTCTTCACCTCCTTGGAAACTTGGTTGGGTTTCTACAAAACGAGAAATAGAAGTATCATTGATATTTATCATATCATTGTTTTGCGAAAATACTTGATTACTAAAGCTATATAAACCAATTATGGTTATTGTAAAAATAAATTGTGCAATTTTTCTCATTTTTTTATATTATTTGCGGTAAAAGTAATATTTTTACCACAAATAACTACATAATGACCGAAGAATTTTTACACTATCTCTGGAAATTCAAATTGCTGAAAGGAGAATTATTGCTTACAAATGGCGAAAAAGTAGAAATAATTCATCAAGGAACACACAATACCGATGCTGGTCCCGATTTTTTTAACGCAAAACTAAAAATTGGCGAAACGCTTTGGGCTGGAAATGTTGAAATTCATATTAAAGCTTCCGATTGGTATTTGCATCAGCATCAGAACGATATGGCTTACGATACCATTATTTTGCATGTTGTATATCAAAACGATATAGATATAAAACGAAAAAATGGAGAAACTATTCCAATATTTGAAGTTAAAGAAGCTTTTGATAAAGACTTATATTCTAAATATCAAGATTTTATAACAAATAAAAATTGGATTCCTTGCGAACGAATTTTTAAAAATGTAGATAATTTCACATTGCAAGCTTGGCTCGAACGCCTTTTAATAGAACGAATTGAACGCAAAACATTAGAAATTAAATCAAAATTTATTGCTAACAATGCTAATTTTGAAGAAACGTTTTATCAGATGTTGGCTAAAAATTTTGGCTTTAAACTTAATGCTGTTCCGTTTGAGCTTTTAGCTAATTCGTTGCCAATTAATATATTGGCAAAACATAAAAATAGTGATTTTCAGCTTGCTGCATTGTTGTTTGGGCAAGCAGGCTTGTTAAAAGATAACTTTAAAGATGCCTATCCTCAAAGCTTACAGACTGAATTTTTGCGTTTGCGTCCATCTAATTTCCCAACAATTCGTATTTCTCAATTTGCTAATTTAATTTATCAATCGCAACATTTATTTTCAAAAATAATTGAATGTGAGTCGATTGAAAGTATTTACAAACTCTTTCAGGTTTCGGCTTCCACATATTTTGATAATCATTACACTTTTGATGAAGCAAATATTGTAAAACCAAAAATCATTGGAAAAACCACCATAGATTTGTTGATTATCAACACCATAATTCCAATGTTGTTTTTTTATGCTTTTGAAAAAGATGAAAAAGAATATCAAGCAAGAGCTTTACGTTTTTTAGAACAAATAAAGCCTGAATATAATGCGATTATTAAAAAATGGATAAGTATTGGATGTCAAATAGATAATGCTTTTCAATCGCAAGCATTGCTTGAATTAAAAAATAATTATTGCGACAATAAAAAATGCTTGCAATGCAGAGTTGGAAACGATTTGTTGCGAAAAAATATATAAAAAAATGGAAGAAAATCAATCAGATATATTAATATATCAAACGGGAGACGGTATAACCAAAATAGAAACCCATCTACAGGAAGATACCGTTTGGCTTAATCAAGCTCAAATGTGTGAGCTTTTTCAAAAATCGAAAGCAACAATAAACGAACATATAAAAAATATTTTTGAAGAGGGGGAATTACAAGAAATTTCAACTGTTCGGAATTTCCGAACAGTTCAAGTTGAAGGAAAAAGAACGGTAGAAAGCGATTTTATTAAACAAATTGAAGCAAGTGAAAAGAAATGGTTGTGTTGAATATTGTGGATAAAAGATTAAAATTATAGTATCTCTCTTCCCAAAGATAAAACCACTAAGGCACGAAGATCACTAAGATGCACTAAGAAGTAAAAAAAATGCCATTCCAATTAAAATCCTTAGTGTTTCTACTTGTTCTTAGTGTCTTAGTGGTAAAATTATTCTTTTTAACATTTCAAACATTCCACATTATTCTAAAACATAACCAGAAAGAAACAAATTCATGAATACATTTTTACAAAAAACAGCTGATTATATTTTTGATAATTATCCAAATGATTTGGAGAATGTTTGTGTCATTTTGCCCAATCGCCGTGCAAGTTTGTATTTAAAGAAATTTATTTCCGAAAAAGCTCAAAAAAACATATTTTCTCCACAAATATTTGCTGTTGAAGATTTTATTTCGGCTATTTCAGATAAAGTAGTTGTAGATAACATTACGCTTTTGTTTGATTTGTACAACATTCATTGCGAATTAGAGAAAGAAGAAGCTCGCAGTTTTGAAGAGTTTATGAGCATGGGCGAAATGATGTTGCACGATTTCAACGAAATAGATTTATACCTTGTAAATGCCGAAAGTTTATTTAGTTTTTTGAGCGAAACAAAAGCCATAAGTCTTTGGAATTTAGATGGCAAAGAACTAACTCCTTTCCAAAAAAAATATTTAAAGTTTTATAATTCGCTTTATACCTATTATCAGCTTCTGAATGAGTGTTTGCAGGCTCGTAATCAGGCATATCAGGGACATTTGTATCGCTATGTTGCTGAAAATATTGCTGAAAAAATACAAAATATTTCTTGGA
>CAYTJB010000185.1:0-6141 GCA_964437995.1 uncultured Bacteroides sp.
GTGTCTAACACAATGATTTCGTCCATGTTGTAGATAGTGGAAAGTCGGTGGGCAATGGCTATTGTAGTTCTTCCTTTCATAATTTTTTCCAATGCATCTTGCACCAATCGCTCCGATTCCATGTCTAATGCAGAGGTGGCTTCGTCTAAAATAAGTATTGGCGGGTTTTTTAGCACGGCTCTTGCAATATTTATCCGTTGGCGTTGACCTCCCGATAGCAAACTTCCTCTATCTCCAATAATAGCATCGTAACCCAATTCCATTTGCGAAATAAAATCATGTGCATTGGCTATTTTAGCAGCTTCTATTACTTTTTCTTTGGCTAAACTTTCATTTCCAAAGGCAATATTGTTAAAAATAGTATCGTTAAACAAAATGGTATCTTGCGAAACAATCCCACACAGATTTCTAACATCTTCAATAGCAAGGTTTTTGATAGAAATTCCATCAATCAATAATTCGCCGGCAGTACAATCATAAAAACGTGAAATTAAATCAACCATAGTAGATTTTCCTGCACCCGAAGGACCTACAATAGCAATAGATTTCCCACGTTCAATTTCGAGATTAATTTTATTGAGTACAATTTTATCAACATCATAAGCAAATGTAACGTCTTTAAATATAATACTTTTATTGAATTCTGTAATTTTTTTGGCATTTGGTTTTTCTTCAATTACCTCTTCGGCATCCAAAATAAATTTAATTCTTTCGATACTTGCTTTTCCTTTTTGTATAAAATAAAATGCTGTGGTTAAACTCTTTGCCGGATTAATAATCATGATAAAAAGCATCAAATATAAAACAAATGAGCCACCATCTAATGAAGAATCTTTACTTAAAATCATTAATCCGCCATATAATAGAATAATCATTACAATAACCGTTCCCAAAAATTCGCTCAACGGCGAAGCTAAATCGGTTCGGCGGTAAATTATATTTTTGATACGAGTAAAACTATCATTGTTCTTTCTGAATCTTTCATTTGAAAAATCAATGGCATTAAATCCCTTGATAACACGCAAGCCAGAGATAGATTCTTCAATTAGCGATAAAATAAATCCTTGTTTTATCTGTAATTTAGAAGCTGTTTTTTTCAACATTTTTGAAACCCTGCTTATTGCCAAAGCCCCAACAGGCAATAAAATCAAAGCAAATACTGTAAGTTTGTAATTGATAATAAATAATGTAGCGAGATAAAAAGTAATTGTAAGAGCTTGTACAAATAGAGCCTGCAAGGGTTTCATAATGGATTCGTCCAACTCCTGCACATCGTTGGTAGCTCGCGAAATAATATCTCCTTTTTTATTGTAACGATAAAAACTCAAAGGAAGAATTAATAATTTGATATAGATGTCATTACGTATTTTTTTTAGCACTCCGTTACGAACCGGAGCTAAAAAATAAGCTGCGGCATAAGTAAATAAATTTTTGAGAAAATATAACGATACAGCCCCTAATGATAAGTACAATAGTGCATTCCGTTTGCCTTCAGTTCTAATAATTTCGGAAATGAGATAATAAAAATTATTTTTTATAGCTTCTACTGTAAAAGAAAAAGGGATTGCATTTTCAACAAGTTTTGTCTTGTCGAACAATAAATCCATAAATGGCATAATCATTGCAAATGCAAAAACTGTCAACACTACCGCAAGCAAACTCAACAAAATGCTAAATGCAATTCCAAAAATATAGTTTGTGAGGTATTTGTATATAAAATTCAGTCGAAACATTAGTTAATAGGTTATTAAGTTATTGGTCTATTAGGTTGGAAGTTAGAGGACTAAAAAATTCATAATTTATCATTCATAATTCCCACGTAGTTTTGTGGCGTAATTTTTTTTAATTCCTGTTTTAGTTCTGCTGTAATGTTTAAGTTATCAATAAAATTTGCAATGGTTGATTGAGTAACTTTTTCGTTGATACGTGTTAACGATTTCAAAGCTTCATAAGGATTTGGATATGCTTCTCTTCGTAAAATTGTTTGAATAGCTTCGGCTACCACAGCCCAATTGTTTTCGAGGTCTTTATTTAATGCACTTTCGTTTAAAATTAGCTTGTTTAAGCCTTTTTGCAAGGATTTAAGAGCAATAAGTGTATGAGCTATAGGTACTCCAATATTTCGGCACACAGTAGAATCGGTTAAATCGCGTTGCAAGCGAGAAATAGGAAGTTTTGCTGATAAATGCTCAAAAATAGCATTGGCTAAGCCTAAGTTGCCTTCGGCATTTTCAAAATCTATCGGGTTTACCTTGTGTGGCATAGCCGATGAGCCTATTTCGCCTGCTTTTAATTGCTGTTTGAAATAATCCATCGAAATATATGTCCATATATCGCGACAAAGATCAATTAATATGGTGTTGATGCGTTTTAAATTATCGAAAAGAGCTGCCAAATTGTCGTAATGTTCTATTTGTGTAGTAGTTTGTGAGCGATGTAGTCCCAGTATATTATTTACAAAATGATTTCCGAATTTTATCCAATCAATTTCAGGATAGGCAACATGATGTGCATTAAAATTTCCTGTAGCACCTCCAAACTTTGCAGAATAAGGAATAGTATTTAATAAATTTACTTGAAATTCGAGTCTTTCGATAAATACTTGTATTTCTTTTCCAAGAATAGTAGGCGATGCAGGTTGCCCATGTGTGCGAGCCAACATTGGTACTGATTTCCACTCGTCAGCTCTGCTTTTTAATATTGCAACTACCTCATTGATAGCAGAAAATAAAATGTTTTCATTCGCTTCTTTAATAGAAAGTGGCTGAGCCGTATTGTTGATATCTTGAGAGGTTAATCCAAAGTGTATAAATTCTTTATATTGTTGAAGTTGCAACGCATCAAATTTTTGTTTGATAAAATATTCAACAGCTTTTACATCGTGATTGGTAGTTTTTTCTATTTCTTTTACCGTAAGTGCATCATTATCAAAAAAATTGACATAAATATTCCTCAAATCCTGAAAAATATTTTTATCAAACTTACTTAACTGAGGCAAAGGTAATTCGCACAAAGCTATAAAATACTCAATTTCAACAAGTACTCTGTATTTTATCAAAGATTTTTCTGAATAATACGAAGAAAGCCCTTTGCATTGATTGTGATACCTGCCGTCAATTGGCGAAATGGCGTTTAAAGGAAATAAATCACTCATTGGATAAAAGTTAAAAGTTTGTAAAGTTAAAAAGTTTATAAAGTGTTTATGTTCACACTTCTCGTTGTATTATTTCTATATTTGTTACATAAATTAAAAAAATACTATACAAAAGTAATGATTTTGATAATATATTTATAGATTAAGTTTTTTGTATTTCAATTGATTTGTATTTTTGCACAAGAAAAAAGCAAAATCTAATGAACGAAATATTACTCTCAACAGCTTATCTTCCTCCCATTGAATATTTTGCAACTATTTTACAATTTAACTCATTAAAAATTGAAAAATATGAGCATTATATTAAGCAAACCTATCGAAATCGTTGTAATATTTTAACTGCCAATGGATTATTAAATTTAAGCATTCCTGTAAATAAAATAGATGGCAATCATACATTGATAAAAGATATTCGCATTTCGTACTTAAGCAACTGGCAATCTAATCATTGGAGAGCCATTGAATCGGCATATAATAAATCGCCATTCTTTTTGTATTATCGTGATGATTTTGAAAAATTTTATACCCAAACTTATGAATTGCTCATTGATTATAATACTGAACTACTTAAGTTTATATTAAAGAAGTTAGGAACTTCGATAGAAATAAACTTTACAGATGACTTTGTGCCTATCAATAATTCTGCTAATGATATAAGATATAGTATTCAGCCAAAGCAAAAACAAAAAAGTATAGACTTTCCTCATTATTATCAGGTGTTTGAAGAAAAACATGGTTTTATTCCCAATGTAAGTATTATTGATTTGCTTTTTAACGAAGGTACTGAAAGTAAAAATTATTTAAGAAATTTAAAAATAAACACATAAAATTTATTACCAAACCTTTACCTTTGTAAAAAGAAAATCAAGCATTGATTAGCCAAGATATTATACAAACTATTATAGAAACTGCTCGCATCGAAGATGTTGTGGGCGAATATGTTTCGCTTCGCAAAAGAGGTGTAAACCTCATTGGGAAGTGCCCGTTTCATAACGAAAAAACGCCTTCTTTCACGGTTTCGCCAGTGAAAGGGATTTATAAGTGTTTTGGATGCGGAAAAGCAGGAAATTCGGTTAATTTCTTGATGGAACATGAGCATTTTTCTTATCCAGAGGCACTTAGGCATCTTGCCAGAAAATACAATATCGAAATTGAAGAAGAAATACCTTCGGCAGACCAAATAGCTGCACTTGATGAAAAAGAATCACTTTTTACGATTACTAATTTTGCACACAAACACTTTGTTGACAATCTATTAAACAACGAAGAAGGTCGTGCAATCGGACTTTCATATTTTAAAGAAAGAGAATTTACCGATGCCACTATTCAAAAATTTGAATTGGGCTACTGCTTAGATAAATGGGACGATTTTACTGAATATGCCCTTAAAAATGGCTATAAAATAGCACAGTTGGTTAAGGCAGGATTTAGTATTGATAAAGATGGCAAGCATTACGACCGTTTTCGTGCAAGAGTAATGTTTCCTATTCACAGTTTATCGGGAAAAGTTATAGCTTTTGGCGGTAGGATATTGAGTTCTGATAAAACAAAACCTAAATATGTAAATTCGCCCGAAACCGATATTTACAACAAAAGCAAAGTACTTTATGGGCTTAACTTTGCTAAAAATGCTATCATTGCTCAGGATAATTGTTATTTAGTTGAGGGATATACCGATGTTATTACGTTACATCAGGCAGGTATCGAAAATGTTGTTTCTTCATCTGGTACTTCGTTGACAACCGAGCAGATAAGGCTTATTAGTCGTTATACTAAGAATATTACTATCTTATACGATGGAGATACTGCGGGTATTAAGGCAAGTTTTCGTGGAATTGATATGATATTAGAGCAAGGCATGAATGTAAAAATTGTGCTTTTCCCCGATGGCGAAGACCCCGACTCTTACACACGTAAAAACCGCTCGGCAGTAGTACAAGAATATATTACTCAAAATGCAAATAACTTTATCTTATTCAAAACCAATTTATTATTAGAAGAAGCAGCCCACGACCCTATTAAAAAATCGGCATTGGTAAAAGAAATTGTTACAACCATTTCGTTGATACCTGATAGTATTCCTCGATCCATCTACACCAAAGAATGTAGTGCATTGATGAATGTTCCTGAGCAAACACTATTAAACGAACTCAATAAACTACTCAGAAATAAAGCTTCCAAAAAACTACAAGATCAAGGCGAAGAACCGCTTCCTGAAACAACTACACAAACATCTGAAAAACAAGTTGATGAAATAGCACTTGATGAAGCTGAATACCAAGAAAAAGACATTATTCGCTTGCTGTTAAATTTTGGAAATAAAGAATTGACGGTTAAAGGTATTAACGAAGAAAACGAAGAGGTTATAAGCAATATAAGTGTGGCTATTTGCATTGTAAAAGATATACTTGCCGAAGAATTTGGTTTCAACAATCCAGCCTACCAACTTATCTTTAATGAATATGCAAGTGCAATAGAAAGCGGAAATCTGCCAACAGATCAGTATTTTACAAATCATTCGGATAGTATTATTCGGCAGACTGCCATTAACTTGTTATCTTCGCCTTATATGCTCAGCGAAAACTGGCAGGAAATGCATCGTATTTCTGTTCCAACCGAAGATAAAGCCATTGTTCTTGAGCAATCTGTTAATCATTCTGTTTTTTCATTTAAACTTAAAAAAGTAGAGGAACTGCTTGCACTAAATGCAAAAGAAATTAAAGAACTAAGCAACGACGAGGATTTAATTATACTAATGGAAAAGCAAAAGCGATTGCTTAATGTAAAAAAAATGATTTCAGCGGAGTTAGGAAGAATTGTAATTAGATAAACCTAAAAAGTTGCACTTTTCTACACAACAAAAGCTCCGCTGGCTATAAAAATAACCAACGAAGCTTTATAAAACGCTATTAGCTAATTACTAATTACCAATACTATTAAGCGTTTTCTTTTCTTTTGTTTCTGAGAACATACACTTTTCTGGCTGC
>CAYTJB010000186.1:0-6134 GCA_964437995.1 uncultured Bacteroides sp.
GCCCGCTTCAACCTTTGTGTAACTTGACAGGAAATCGCCCGCAATCGGCAACTTTTCATACCGCCAAACGTTATGCCTCATGCAAAAAAAAGACAAGAGCACAGAATAAAACAGTATCTTTAACTAAAAAAAAAAATATGGGAAAACAAGGAATTAAAATCTCATCCGTTGATGTAGATGAACTTTTAAAAATGTTAAATGCAGCACTTTCTGAAGAATGGCTTGCATATTATCAGTACTGGATTGGAGCAAGACTTATGGAAGGTCCAATGAGAAGCGAAGTAGAACCTGAGCTATTATTACATGCTGACCAAGAATTAGGACATGCTTTATTGGTAGTTAATAGGATTATTCAATTAGGCGGTACACCTGTGATTAATCCAGTTGATTGGACAAAATTAGCACGATGCTCTTATGATGAGCCATCTGACCCTTACATTGAAGTTATTTTAGAACAGAATTTAAAAGGGGAAAGATGCGCAATTCAGAGGTATCAGGAAATTGCTGATTTTACCGCAGGGAAAGACCATTCAACACATCAAATGGCTGTTCAAATCTTAAATGAAGAGCTTGAACATGAAAATGACATTGAAGATTGGATAAATGACATCACACGAATGAAAGAAGAGTGGAAAAAAATTAGAATGTAAAACAATTTAAAAATCAATTATCATGGAAGAAAAAGTAATTTCAATGCCTCGCATAGGCGAAAATGCACCAGAATTTAAAGCAGTTACAACTCAAGGGCAAATAAATTTCCCCTCTGACTACAAAGGTAGTTGGGTGATTTTATTTAGCCATCCAGCTGATTTTACACCAGTTTGCACTTCTGAATTTATGACTTTTGCCACAATGGAACCTAAATTTAATGAAGCAAATTGTAAACTTGTTGGTCTTTCTGTTGACGGACTTTACAGTCATATTGCATGGCTGAGAACCATCAAAGAAAAGATTGAATACAAAGGAATGAAAAATGTTGAAGTAACATTCCCTTTGATTGAGGACATAACAATGGAAGTTGCTCAAAAATACGGAATGATGATGCCCGGAGAAAGCAATACAAAAGCTGTTCGAGCAGTATTTGTTATTGACCCAAAAGGAATTATTAGGACTATTATTTACTATCCGCTTAGTTTAGGTCGTAATTTTGACGAATTATATCGTGTTGTTCTTGCATTGCAGACAGCAGATGAATTTAGTGTAGCTACACCAGCAGACTGGAGACCAGGAGACGAAGTTATTGTTCCAACAGCAGGTTCTTGCGGAGTTGCAAAAGAAAGAATGGAAAGCCAAGACGAAAATACAAAGTGCTACGATTGGTTCTTCTGTACTAAAAAGATAGATAAAGATACTGTATTAAAGAAAATCTTAAAAAAATAAAGCCCGAAGGCATAACAAAGGCTATATACAATAAGGGTTTCAGTGGTAATTCAAGCGTTCTGCCCCGCTCAAACTTCGGTGTAGTTGGACAGGAACAAAGCCCGCAAGCCCATACTGCTGCTTCACTCAAACGTTAGCAACGATAGTAAGACATGCATCGCCCTAAAACAGATTAAACTTTAAATTATGATAAAAAAAATTTACAGATTTTTGAATCCAAAATTTCAGAATTTATTCCTTGAGTACAAAGTTGATTTCAAACCGAGATATGGATTTGGAAAACCTGCGCATCAAGATTTATATAAAATTATTGACTCAAATCGAGAGAGTTACAAGAAATTAATTAATAAATCATTGTTGCTAAAGGATTTCATTTGGACAATTAAAGATTCAAAGAATGAGACCGATTCTACAAAACCGACTTGGAATAACGGGTTTTTACCTGGACTTGATATTATTGGAATTTATACTTTGATGACAGAGTTCAAGCCTAAAAAATACATTGAAATTGGGTCGGGAAACTCTACAAAAGTTGCATTTAAGGCAAAGACTGAACAAAATTTAAATACTGATATCGTTTCGATAGACCCAATGCCACGTGCAGAAATTGACAAATTGGCAAACAAAGTAATTAGAGAACCATTTGAGAATATAGATTTTAATATTTTGGACGAGCTAAATGAAAACGATATTCTATTTGTTGATAATTCACATAGGATACTGCCAAATTCAGATTCAATGGTTTTCTTTCTTGAGATTTTACCAAGATTGAAAAAGGGTGTAATAGTTCATATTCATGACATTTATTTGCCAAATGATTATCCACAGTTTATGTGCGATAGATTCTATTCAGAGCAATATGGATTAGCAATGTATTTATTGGCAAACCCGAAAAAATACGAAACGATTTTACCGAATTATTTCATATTTGAGGACAAAGAATTATCTGATTTAATTTCACCAATATGGAAACATGATAATTTAAATGGAGTTGAGAAACATGGCGGTTCTTATTGGATAAAAATTAATGAATGACAAAAACTACGGTTGCCAACAACAAGTATAAAACATTGGAAGTTACGTGGTTGGGTTGCATTTGCGCCCGTGTCATGTTTCTTATCGTGGGATACAGACGCGTATCACAATCTCCAACAATTCATACCGCCGACCGCAGGACTGTTTAAAAACCCTATTTTCAACAGGTTTATTAACAATTTGATTGTTGATAAAATTGCTTATTATAATTTGTTTAATTTGTTGATTATCATTATATTTGCTTTGTAATTATACACGATTTTTATCAAAAATAACCGCAATAAATTTTGAAACTTACCTAAAAGGGTTTAAATTTGAACAATTTTTTTCAATACAGGGCGGTTTTTTAGATGGACTGACGTTAGCGTTCATTAACAACAAAAATATTACAATTATTATACAGGCGGAATCCGAAAAGCCTATTTTAAGAGTAGGAAAAACAATAAGACAAGTTAAAAATGAAAAAGATAAGTATTTTATTAATTGTATCAATTACTTTTTTAATTAGTATGACAAGCTTTGTTCAAAACTTTAACGAAGTAAAAATTGGCAATCAGATTTGGATGACAGAAAACCTGAATGTTGATAAATTTAAAAATGGCGTTTCAATACTACAAGCTAAAACGGCAGAAGAATGGCAAAAAGCATCTGAAAAAAAGCAGCCTGCATGGTGCTATTATAAATATGACTCGACTAATGGTAAAAAATATGGTAAATTGTACAATTGGTTTGCAGTAAACGACCCGAGAGGATTGGCTCCAAAGGGATGGAAGATTCCGTCCGATGATGATTGGACTCAATTAACAAACTTTTTAGGTGGTAAAGATATTGCTGCAACAAAAATGAAAAGCAAAAGCGAATGGAAAAACAATGGTAACGGAGACAACGAATCTGGTTTTACTGGTTTGCCTGGCGGACATTGCTTCTATCTTGGCACATTCGAAGGAGATAATGGGTACTGGTGGAGTTCAACAGAGAAAGATGCATATACTTCTTGGGCGCGCGTCATGACATATAGTAATAAAGGACTTTTGGGCAGGTACGACTACGGAAAACAATATGGATTCTCTGTTCGATGTATCAAAAATAATCACAATAAATTTTAAAACTTCCTTAAAAGGTCTTAAATTTGAACAAATTTTTGCAACACAAAGAGGTCTTTAGACGGACTGATGTTATAGCTTATACTATAAAAAGAGATGAAACAAACAGTCAAATATATAATTAAATTTATACTAATTTGGAGTTTGCTAAATTTTATATTGAATGAATTGTCATTATTCATAAGATTGGTTTTATTTGACAATTTTTCTTCGTTTTTAATTGATTCATTAATTGGCTTAAAATATATTGGTGCCCAAACGGTTCTTTTTGGGATAGTTTTTACGACTGTAAATATTCTATGTAAAAACAAAATCTTATCAAAATCTTCGTTTGTAATTCTTCAAAGTTTGATATTTCATTTAATATTTTTAATGAATATTGATAATCATGACAATAAAACTTATTTTTCGACAACTGAAAATAATTTTTGGCTGAGATACATTTCATTAAATGGCACAGATTTTACTTATTTCTTACATTATTACTTCCCTTTGTTTGGTCATTTTGAGGGAGGACAGTTTATCCCAGAAAACATTTACATATTTTACTTTTTGTGGATATTTACACCATTAATTTACTTTGCCCTGCTTACTTGGTTGACAATTAAAGTAATGAAACATTATGAACTGAAGTACAAGCTATAATTGAGTAGACCGCCCTACCAGTAGTTAGCTGGCAGGGAGAGCCTCTCAAACAAACAACAATTACATTAAAAACAATAAATACCAAGTAATTACTTGCCCAAATCCCTCGTTGTGCGAAGTTTCCGAACTTCGCACTTTTTTTGTTTTGAAGTTTTACAACTTCAAATTGTGAAATAATTAGTTACAAACTAACATTTATTAAATGCGAAGTTGCAAACTTTGCATAACAGTAGGATAAACGACCTCGAAGAGGTCAAATATTTATAGAAAAAGAGACATATATAAACATGCGACCCCGATAGGGGTCGAACAAACTTGTAATATAATTTATTGCTATAAACATTTAATCCCTTCGGGATTATTTTTTCATTAAAATCTATATATATTACTTTTGTCAAAGTTACAAACTTTGACAAAGGTAAAAGTACAAAGTTAGTTGCAAACTTCGCATAACAGGTATCTGGTAAACAAAATACTAATATTTACCTACCAAATAATCTAAAAACACTAAAAAGCAGCGTAAGCCACGAAATTACGCGAGGCGGGCGGGGCTGTGAATGGCAAAAACAATTACAAATCTTGTAAAGGCGTTTACGTTTGTATTGCAAAGCAATACACTACTTTATTTAGATTTGTTTTGTTTTTGACAGAGTGGGCAGGATTCGTAATTTCTTGAATTTTTGCATACTTTTGTTTCAAGACAAAAGTATGATAATAAAGTTTACCCTGTGGTGCTAAGTTTAGGAACTTCGCATTTTTTTGTTTTGAATTTTTTCAACTTCAAATTGTGAAATAATTAGTTACAAACTAACAATTATTAAATGCGAAGTTGCAAACTTTCCACAACGAAAAAAATAAAAAAACAATTTCATAAACACTTTTTACCTATTTTTGTTAATCTTTAAATTTAAGTTTTAAATTAATGATAACCGAAATACTAAATAAACCACTACTCGAAAAAGACGATATTATTAGATTATTGCAATGCGATGAAGAGGAACGCAAGGAACTTTTTAAAAAAGCTGCTAAAATAAAAGAACAATATATTGGCAATAAAGTCTATTTTAGAGGATTAGTTGAGTTTTCAAATATTTGCTCAAAAAATTGCCTTTATTGCGGTATTAGAGCCGGAAACAGCAAAACATTTCGATATACCGTTACCAAAAACGAAGTACTTGAGTGTGCCAAATATGCTTACGATGAACATTATGGCTCAATGGTTATTCAATCGGGCGAACGATCTGACAAAGATTTTGTTAACGAAATTGAAGAATTAATTTTAGAAATAAAAAAATTAAGCAAAGGTGAGTTAGGAATTACCCTTTCGATGGGCGAACAAACAGAAGAAACCTATCGCCGTTGGTTTAATGCTGGTGCTCACCGTTATTTGCTACGCATCGAAGCTTCAAACAAAGATTTATATCATAAAATCCACCCAAGCAATAAACTACATTCATATCAGGAAAGAATTAACTCATTAAAATTATTACGCAAAGTAGGCTATCAAGTGGGTACCGGAGTAATGATTGGTTTGCCATTTCAAACTATAATCGATTTAGCCGACGATTTACTATTTTTTCGCGAAATGGATATTGATATGTGCGGTATGGGACCTTATATAGAGCATGAAGATACTCCTTTGTACGAGCATAAAGACATTTTAATTCCTAAGGAAGAAAGATTTTATTTGTCGTTAAAAATGGTAGCAATTTTACGAATAATGATGAAAGATATTAATATTGCTGCTACTACAGCTATGCAAACTTTAGACCCTGCCGGACGCGAAAAAGCAATAAAAGTTGGTGCAAATATTATTATGCCAAATTTAACTCCGGTAAAATACCGCGAAAACTACCTTCTTTACGAAGACAAACCTTGTATTGATGAAGAAGCATCGGAATGTAAAAACTGCCTCGAAGCACGAATAAAAATTGCTGGTGCAAAAATCGGCTACGGCGAATGGGGCGACTC
>CAYTJB010000187.1:0-6133 GCA_964437995.1 uncultured Bacteroides sp.
GCTATACCGATACAGTTTTAGCTGTTTTTTTCTTAATCAAAAGTACAACATATTTTATTAAAATATGTTGTACTTTTAGACTACATAAAAATATGTGATAAATAGCAGAAAACAATTGCTATTAGAGAAAATCGAAACAGATTGAGGTATATAATAAACTTTTTGCTGCTAATATTTATATCCTAAATTAAATAAAATCCCAACATTAAAAGTCAAAGATGAACATACTTTTGGTTTAGAAAAAATTTGATTGTATTTTATATCAAAATTAGCACTTATTAACTCGTTAAAATCGACCAAAAAACCAGCATAAGGCGTAAGTCCAAAGTTTGAAGTTAAGTAAGAACCACCAAATGTTGTTTCCATATCTCTAAAATACTTTGACTTTTCTTTATTGGTTGAAATTTCAACGCTGTGGTTTATTACGTAAAATCCTAATCCCAAGCCTACATAAGGTTTAAATCTTTTCATAGGTGTAAAATAATATTCCAAATTTAATGTAAATGGATAAAGCGTTGAAGAACCATCTACTGATAATACTTTAAGACCTGTTGTATCTTCAAAAGCTACGTAAGTAAACATAGTATCTATTTTACCAAGATAATCATCTTTTAACCCTGAACGGTAAAAATTAAAGCTTGCACCAAAAACAATACGGTTCGAAATAAAGTATTTTGCGTGTATGCCCGCACCTAAACCTACATTTATTAAACTACCATAATCGCCAAAAGGAATAGAAAGTCCAGCATTTAAGCCTAAAAAAGTTTTACCTTCCATGTGTTTTTTGTAAACATTGGCTTCGTCAGGTGCGTTTATATTTAATTCAAACGGAGTATAACTCATTTGAGCCTGCATTGTTTCAATCATCAGTAAAGCTACAAGGAAAAAGAATAGTTTTTTCATATCCGTAAATTTTGATTTTAAAGTTTTGAAATTTTATCCAAAAGTATTAAATATTTTTATTCATTCAGCATAAATTCCTGTTTTTTTATTTTTTATGTTGAAAATATGTTTTTTTAATACCATTTATAGCACAAAGATAGCTCAATTAACATCAATTAAAACAAAAATACCCTGGTATTATTCCTATTCTTGCTGAATCTAAAACAGTTCCAATAGAAGAATACCGAAAAACAGAACCATTTTGATTGTAATCTATTGCATCTGAAACAAACAATTCATTGTTTTCGGGATTCACAGCAAGTGTATAAAATAAACGATTATTTTTGTAAATTATTGGGGTTAAAGGTAATTGAATATCTGTTATTGCCATTTTATAAATATTATTATTGATAAACAACAACGAATCGCCAGTTTTATTGATACATAAGCTTTGTGGCGATAAATATTTACTTGGGAATGTTAGTTTTTTCTCAATTTGAAGATTGCTTATATTGATACAGTTCAATTCTGGAAATGTTTCATTGTTGTAACCGCCGCTGCTTAATACCCACAGCTTATTATTTTTATCCAACACCATACTATTGGGCTCTTTCCCAACTATAATTGAGTCAATTAACGCATCAATATTGGAATTGATAACCATAATAGTATTATTAGGTTGATGCACGTAGTATTCTGACCAATTGCATACAAAAACTAAGTTACCAACCTTAAGCATTTTATCTGTTGACTTTCCACAAGGGATATTTCCGCTAATGGTATTGGTTTCCAAATTAAGTATTGAAATAAAAGGGCTTCTTAAATCGGATATGTATGCTTTTTGAGCATTAATAGGAAGTATAAAGCGAGGTGAAGTGAGTCCGGTAATTGTTTTAACGGAATTAAAATCTTCGGGATCTACTACTTCTATCTTTCCTGAATTGTTTACTACAATATATGCTAATCCATTGATAATATTCATTGATACAGCAACATCTCCCAAGGGACGCTTATTTTTGTTGTAAAATATTGAATTATAAACTTTTTGGGTATAGAAATTATAAAAAGAAATACTTGCATTTCCTTGCATATAATTACCTTCATTAACTATAAATACGCCTTTTCCTTCAATATAATCTGAGGTTTCGGTATTAACTTCACCAAAGTTATCGTTTTTACTGCAATTGGTAAAAATGAGTAATATCAATAAAAAGAAGGATATGTAAAATATTTGTTTTTTCATTTTTTAATATCGCTTCAACGCATTTTGATATACTGTTTTAATATCATGAATCAAAGATGCTGGTTGTAAAACTTTTACATTTTCTCCAAAAGATAGTATTTCCATAATAAAATCGAATGTAATACATAGTTTTAGTTTTATTTGCAACTCATTTTCGTTGTCTATTATAATCTCTTGCGTTTGGTGCAAAGGTAATGATTTAATGTATTTGCCTTGAAAAGCATCAAATGATAGAATTATTTCGTTTGCTTCCAATCCATTGGGGCTTATAATTCCAAAACAATACTTATAGTGTTCATTCACATTAAAATCAACAGGATATTGAAATTGTTTGTTGGAAATTTCTAAATCGCTTAATCTATCCAATGCAAAGCTTTTTACCTGATTATCCTTTAAATCCTTTGCCAGCACATACCAACGATTTTTAAATTCCTTTAAAGCATAAGGTTCAACAGTTCGCACAGTTAGTTGAACTTCCCAATATTTTTGATAAGTAAAAGTAATTTGCACTTTGGTTTTTATGGCATGTAGCAAACCATACAAATTTTCTGTTCCTTGTGGTTTTCGCTTCTCGAAATGAATATAATCAGAAAGCCTATCAGTAATGTTAAGGGCATTAAAAGTATCAAAAGCTTCTAATATTCTTTCGTTTACATCGGGCTGCTCATCATTATCAATAAAATAATATTTTTGCGAGTTGTTATATTGGATGTCAATATTATAAATTGAACGAATATCTTCAATATCTCTTTGAAAAGTACGTTTTGAAACATTGAAGTTGTATGCTTGCATTTCGGATTCTATTTCCAGATAATCCGCTATTTCTTTAAAACTACTCGGATGTTTTCTGAGTTTTTTAATAATTAAATTATAGCGTGAAATTGCTTCTCTTTTCGACATAAGTTTAATTTTTTGTGAACCCGATTTTTACGCTGTTCGATTTTGATAATTCTTCTGCATTGCAAAAGTCAATAATATTCTGGATACTAACAACATTTCCATTGATTATTCTTTCTTTTTATCATTAGCGAACTGTTTAATTCCTTCCTCTTTCAATAATATTAATGATGTTTCACTAAGTGTTATTTCAATTTCATTGATATAATGAGAAGTTGTAATTTCAACAAATTTTTGATTAACTAATTGGTTTTCTTTTTCTAATATTGTTTGTGAATAAATAAAACATTTAATTGCTGTATCAAAAACACCACTTAGAATTTCTAAAACTTTAATATTTTCTTTTCCAATAATTCTATTCCAAATAAGTTCCAACAAAATAATTTTATCACTTATATCCAAATTCATTTGATGAACTTGCCTTATGAAAGAAAATTCCTGATTTGATTCAATAATGGACTTGACGTAAGTAAATAAATTATCTGATGAAATTTCAGCTTCAAATATTCCCGCCCTTGTATTATGTATTGCTTCTAATAGCTCGTAAACAGTCTCGAATTTTTTATTAAAATCTACAAACTTACTTTCCTTTATTTCTGCTATTCCTTTACCAATACTTTTCATGTTTGCTACCATTTCTTTTTTTTTGTGCAAAGGTAGGGCGTAGTTATGACAAACGATGTCGTAGTTTGTTGTTTAATAAAAAAAGCCGATAAAATAATTTCTATCGGCTTTTTAACTTGTAAATTGTTAAGACTGTTTTTTTCGCAAATTTGCATTAGTAACAGGAATCTTGTTAATCTAATGCCTCATATTCAAAATCATTTACGCTACAATTTGCTTTTTGATAATCATAGCTGTATTTATCTAAATATGCTTGCTTTATTTCTTTTGCTCCATTATAGAACGGATTAGTTGTATGTTGAGTTGTTGTTACTATTATTGACATATCTGGTGTTAATACTGTGCCATTTGTGCGTTTAAAACGTTTTGGCGTAACCTTAAATACTCTTGACATAATTATTGATTTAATGTATTTGCCTACTTTGGTTACTGTGTTCGGCTTGTCCGTGCATTACATTTATTTTATTGTGCAAAGATATGCCAGAAGTGCGACAAACTAAGTCTCGGCATCATTTTTTTATAAATTATTTTATACTAATTTTCCTCGCAAATTTACATCATCTACTTGAATTTATGAAGCGTGTAATAATATATTTATAAAAACTCTGAAACTGATTCAAAATACTTATCTAAATAGTTAATGGTTTCTTCAACAATATGTTTAACAAAACCATTTTGAAAATTCTCATCAGTATTTAATTTCTGTAAGGTTTTTGAATCGCTAAATTTTACTTTGTACTCCCCATAATCAGAATATTGATGGATTTCTATCCAGAAATTACTATGTTTTAGACCAAGTTTAGCATATTTAGGTTCGTACGTTCCATTTAATACAAAAATACCAATAAACAGATTTCCAATATCATCGGGTTCAACAGCAAAACTTTGAATGCCAAAAAAAATCTCTTCCTTCTGTTTTCCCGCAATTTTCAACCAAATCTGTGAATATCTTTCATTAGTATCACGACCTAAAGAAACTTCGTATTTGGATTGTAAGCTAACGATAAGTTTTTCGTATGTTTTTTTTCTAATTTCACTTAACAGGCTCGCAATTGCTTTTTTATAATTCGCTGCAATTATTATAGCTTCTTCATTGTGTTTTATTATTACATCAAAGAGTTTTTTTTCTTCTGTATTGCTCATGGTAAAAGTAAGTTTTTTAATAAGTAGTAAATATTGTTTTATGGTTTCTCTGAGAATGGGTGTATCGAAGGATTCTTTCAAACATAAATCTAACCATTCTTGAATATGAACTTTGTAAGATATATTGTAATAATCGGTATTCGTTATTAGATTGCCTTTACTTTTTGGTGTTGGTTCTTTACCATCGAGTGTTATATAATACACCTGATTCTTTCCTTTATTATAGTTGCAATATCTTTCTAACTGTACATTTTGGTCATCGGCGTAAATTTTGTTTTCAATTGAGATACTGTTACCTTTTGCATCCCATATATATATATCAATTCTACCACCTGTTTTATCATCGTCATTTCTTTGACCAATGTAATGCTCTACTTTAACTTGTGCTGTATCGGGGTTTGGTAATACATGAGAGTTCTGTGTTGTATCATTATCTGTCGTTGTTTTTTTTATAACATCTAAAAATAATTTTAAGAAAATTGAACCTTTCAAGTGTGAACCTTTAGGGTTTAATAATTCACAAAGAAATGCTGAATGCGTTTCATTTTCTTTACTCTCCATTTTTAGTATGGAAAATACATTAAATTTTTCGCCTTTGAGTTTCTCTTTTTCTTCCTGATCTTTTAAAATACGAGAGGTATCGTCTAATAGATGTTCAATTTTTTGTATATCCATAAGTTGTTATTTTAATGTCATTAAATGTATCAAAAACAATTCCGCACATGCCCTAGCGTCACTTAATGCATCATGGTGTTGCAAATATATATTATAATTTCGACATACTACATCTAATTTTGCTTTAAATATCCTATAAGTGTCTAACTTTTCGTATTCGGGCACTGGCATATTGTAATATTCTAATGTTTTTCTTAATACAGGAAAGTCGAAACTCAAGCCATTGTGTGCCACTACAACTTGATTTTTAATAAATGGTTCTATCAGATGCCAAACTTTGTTAAATGTTGGTGCATTGGCTGTATCTTGTCGTGTAATACCGTGTATTTTAGTAAACCATTCCCAATAAAAATTATCGGGTGGTTGCACTAATATACTAATTTCATTGGTTATAATTCCATTTTCAACCCTCACAAGCCCAACTTGGCAAATAGCATAACCGTTACCATTTGCGGTTTCAAAATCTATTGCTGTAAATGAATTTCCCATGATAGTGCTTGGTGTAATAATCGGTTATTCAATTTCGCTTTTCTCATTTCTATGGAAAAACTCATTTGTTAGCGGTCAGGCTACGGATTGAACTCCAATTCATCAATCCAAAATTTATTGCCTTTTACATTCATTGTCTTTGTAGTGGCTATGCTTGAAAATGAATACTCTATTGAAAAT
>CAYTJB010000188.1:0-6119 GCA_964437995.1 uncultured Bacteroides sp.
ACTTGATGTAGCCATTGCTAATTCTACCACCAAAGCTTTTAGTGTTTACCGTAGCGATTTAGCAAAAGACGTTTTCAGAATTACGGGAGATGGTAAAGTATATGCCACAGTCGTTGAAATTAAATTGGCAAGCGATTTTCCTGATTACGTTTTTGCAAAAGACTATAAACTGATGGGATTAAACGAACTCGAAAACTTTATCTCAAAAAACAGCCACCTACCTGATGTACCTTCTGCCAAAGAAGTAGAAGCCAATGGTATTAATATTGGCGAAATGCAAGCTGTTTTGTTGAAAAAAATAGAAGAACTTACACTATATGTAATTGACTTGAAAAAAGAAAATGATACCTTAAAAAAGAAGGTTGAAGTTATTGAAAACAAACAATAATTTACATTTCATTGTCAAACACTTTTGCAAAAGAATAGCTTTATTTTTTTGTGAAAAATAAAAAACACATAAAGATGAAAAATAAAAATATATTTTTAAATAGCTTATGCTTGCTTTTTAGCATTATAGGCACACAAGGATTTTCGCAACAAGCATCCTACACACTGCCCCCATTGGTTAGTGGACAAACACAATACAAGGCAAGAGATTTTGTAAAACTGCAAACAGGTTTTAGTTATACTGCTACCGCTGGCAATACTTTTAAGGGATGGATTGACGAAACGCAAATTCTCCCTGCTACTTATAATACAACGCCAATAAATCCGTTAAGCAGAACAATGGATTATAATATGCCAGTAGGTACAATACCTGGAGGGCACAATGTTAATATATCGGGTGCTTTAACTTATGAAATACCTATTGAAACACCACCTGGAACTGCATCTATTAGCCCAAGTATTTCAGTTGTTTATAATAGTTTACAGCAAGATGGTTTATTAGGTGTTGGCTGGAACTTATCGGGTATATCTTCTATAAGCAGAGCCTCATCAAATTTGCTTAACGATGGATATATAAAGGAAACCTCTTATTTAATTAACAAGTTTGAACTTGACGGAACTCGTTTAATTGCAACCAATGGCGTTGCAGGTGCCCCCGAAACCGTTTATAGTACAGAGATAGAATCGTATAAAAAAATTATTTCAAAAGGTAATACAAATGGCGGTCCAACCTCTTTTCAAGTTTTTTTAAAAAATGGTACAGTATTAGAATATGGTATTTCGGCAAACTCGAAAATTTCAATTGGTAGTGCTAGTAATATTTATGCATGGTTGCTCGAAAAAGTTACCGATGTGAAAGGTAATTATATGACTTATACTTATGGACACGATGCTACAACAGGAGAATGCTGGTTAACGAAAATAGATTATACTGGCAATACTTCCATTGGTTTAAATCCATATAATAGCATTAAGTTTTTTTACGAAGACAGACAAGATAAATCGTACGGTTATAAACTTGGTGTATTGCATACAAAAAAACTTATTCTTAAAAACATTAAAACTTATAACGAAAACACATTAGTAAAAGATTATACTTTTAACTACACTTTTGACAAAAACACTTATTTAAACGAAGTGGTAGTGTATAATGCAGATGGAAGCCATTATAATTCTAATGTTTTTGGATACGATAATGCGAATGCTACCACTCAAAATTTAAACCCTGTGTTTAATAATAACAAGAAAAATACCTTTCATAATGCCGATTTTAATGGTGATGGTAAAGACGAATTATTGTTAACACACGGAGATTCCGTACAATTATATATAAATGATAACAACGGACACTTTGTGGCTTCTCAAAGTGCGACCATGTTATTAAGCAGTTTAAATCAAAATAGAACAAGATTTGGTGAGTTTATAACTGGAGATTTTGATGCTGATGGAAAAACAGATTTATTAATGCTCGAAATTACTCAAGGTGATTCATTGGTTTACTACATTGATGGGGAGGGTAATTCACAAGTTATAGTCCGTAGTCGTGATAGCTTATGGAAATATACACTATACAAGTCTAATGGTAATGGATTTGTAAGAAACGATGCTGTTTCGTTTTCATTTTCGTATAGACATGAAATTATAACTGGCGATTTTGATGGAGATGGTTTTGTAGATTGTTTGGTTAAAAACCCAGCCAATACCAATTGGCAAATATATTCATTCTCTCAAAATATAAGCGGGCAGGTAATTCCTTTTTCGTTACGATACTCGGGTAGTATTTCCTCGTGGGGCAAGGAAGTTTTAAAAGGCGGCGATTTTAATGGCGATGGCAAAGAAGATTTAATGATATTAGATTCACTTACGAGTAGGATTTATGAATTTAACGACCAAAACAATGGTCAATTTACCTTATTGGCAAACAACCTAAGTTTCCCTTGTTTTAATAATGCAGATGTACAATTGGGCGATTTTAATGGTGATGGAAAAACAGATGTTTTTTCAAGTAGTCTGTCGCAACTTAATGCTAATAAGATTGGTATTTTCAATGGAAGTTCATTTGTGCAATATACTGCACCTACCACATATCCAACCAAACCAAAAAAAGTATTTTATTATGGTACAGGTTACTCCCAATACATAGTAACAGATTTGAACAACGATGGTAAATCTGATTTGTATGAGATTAGATGTCTGCCCAATAGCGGTAGCAGCTACTTTACTCCTTTTGTTACACGTGCACAAATTAGTACATGGGCTAATTCTTCTACTCCAAGTTTAAATTTTTATGAAACTCAAGGCAATATTGCTTTTTCTTTCGATAATTATATTAATCATTTCAATAGCTATACGTTTTTGTATGGTGATTTTAATGGAAATGGCACCAAAGATATTCTATTTTATGCTTATGCAGCTGATGCATTTTTGGGTAGTAATGTTTATTATGAAGGATACGATAGTCAACTTGACGACTTCTATTCGGCTACCACAAAAAGAATATCGTCGATAGCCGATGGTGTAAACAAAAAAACAACTATCAGTTATATTCCGTTAACCGATAACTCGGTATATACCAAAGAAAACAATGCTGTGTATCCTTTAATGGATTTGCAATTATCAACTATGGCTGTAAAAAAAGTTATTGTAAGCGATGGAGCTGCCGAAAATAGCGAAATAAATTGTACATACTCGGGTGCCAAAATGCACCTCAGAGGCAGAGGATATATGGGTAATACCGGTTTTACAATTACCAATGCTAAAACTAATTTTTATACTACAAGCAAATCAATTATCAATACAACAGCTTGGATACCTTTAGGGTTCGAAAACTATACAGGTTCAACTACCGAGGGACTAATTTGTAAAGAAACATCATTATTTACTGTTACAAATCTTGGAAACTCAAGATTTGTAGTACTTCCCTATCAAAATACAAAAATTGATTTTCTGAAAAACGTAACTTCTATACAAACATTTAACAACTACGATAATTATGGAAATGTATTGAGTGCAACCACAAATGTAAATGGAGTTTTTACATCAACATCAACTATGCAATACGAAAATTTAACAAGTAACAATAGATATTTATTAGGTCGATTAACATCATCAATTAATACTTCAACCCGACAAGGTGAAACACCATTTACAAAAACAACTACATATACCTATCAAACAAACTCAAATTTAATTACTGAGGAGATAATAGAACCCACTAACGACAAAGGCTCTAAAATAAATTATGCTTACAATACAATTGGCATGCTTACACAAAAATCAGTAAGTCCATTAAATCCTACTTATGGTGCAACCCGATATGTTAATTATGAGTACGACCCTAAATTTCGCTTTGCAACAAAAGAAATTAATTCAAATAATAAGGAAAAAGCATTAACCTACTATACCCGAACCGGAAATGTGCTTACATCAAAAGATTACTTAAATCTTACTACAACCTACCAATACGATGCGTTTGGTAAATTATTAAAAACCATTTTGCCCGATAATACTCAAATTACCAACGAAACAAATTGGATAACAAACAATCAGCCCAATTTTGCTGTATTTTCGAGTAAAACTCAAAAAACGGGATTACCCGCCTCTTATACCTATTACGATATTGCGGGGCGTACCTTACAAACAAAAGGCAACGGATTTACCCAACCCATTTATACCGATTATCATTACAATAGCAAAGGTCAAGTGGTTTCGCAATCCGAACCCTATTACTCAGGCGATACCCCCGAATTAACGTTGTTTACTTATAACAATTTAGGACAAGTTGAAAATCAAATATTGCCCGGCAACAGAACTATTTCATACACCTACAACGGGTTGCAAACAACTACAGATGCTATGGGTAAAGTTTCTATTACAATTACCGATGCATTAGGGTTGCTTATTGCGTCGCAGGACGATGGCGGGCAAATAACCTACGATTATTACAGTTCGGGGAAAACAAGAAAAATAACACAACCCAATGGCAACGAAACATTGATGGAATATGATATTAATGGATTTCAAACATTGTTAAATGAGCCCAACTCAGGCATAACTTTATACAAATACAATCCGTTTGGCGAATTAATATGGCAAAAAGATAGCAAAGAAAACGTTACTAATGTAACCTATGATAATTTGGGCAGAGTAACCACAAATACAAATTCCGAAGTGCAATTAACTTATGCGTATAATCATGCAGCAGGCTTGCTTACTACTATTGCTGCAAGCAATGGAACCTACAAAAATTTTGCTTACGACAACTTTGGCAGAATAAGCCAACAAACCGAAAATATTGATGGCGTTAGTTATCCTGTTTCATATACCTATCATCCTGTTTTAGGTGCTGTTAGCAATATAAGCTACCCCAATGCCAATGGATTTGTAGCCAAGTATAATTACAACACCAACGGATACCTTAGCTCAATTACCGATGCCAATAACAATAACGCTCTTATTTGGTCAACCAATACGGTAAATGCCAAAGGACAAACTTTATTAGCACAATATGGTAACGGATTAACGCTCGAAAACACGTACAATCCATTAGGCTTTTTAAACAGAACAACCGTTAGTGGCAATAATGATATACAAGATGTTTTCTATACATTTAATAACGATGGCAATTTAACCTATCGTTCTGATAATTTGAATGGACAATACGAAAATTTTGGCTATGATAACCTAAACAGACTAAATGCTATCAATATCAATGGAAATCCTTCTGTTGATATTACTTACGAAAACAACGGGAATATCAGCACAAAAACAGATGTAGGTAATTATGAATATGGCACCAATGGAAGAAGTACTCCTCCAAATGCCGTAAGTGCTATTACTAATAATACCGGTACTATTTCGCCTGCAGATGCCGATTTTGAATATACAGCTTACGGCAAAGTAAAAAAAATTACCGAAAACGACTATGTATTAAACATAGGCTATGGTGTTGATTTTGGCAGAACAAAAACAGAGCTGTATTATGGCGACGGTTTGCAAAAAACAAAAATATTTGTTGCCGATATGTACGAAAAGCACATTGCCTCTGATGGCAACACCAAAGAAATATGCTATATAGGTGGCAATTATTACGGTGCAGTAGCAGTAAACATTACACAAAATGGAAATAATAAAATGTATTATATCCACAAAGACCACTTAGGCTCTATAACTACTATTACCGACCAAAACCAAAATATTGTAGAGCGTAATAGTTTTGATGCTTGGGGCAATACACGCAACCCTGATAACTGGACTAATAGAACAACGCCAACATTAATGCTTGAAAGAGGCTATACCAGCCACGAGCACTTACCCGAGTTTGCCCTTATAAATATGAATGGCAGAGTATATGACCCTGTAATAGCCCGTTTCCTAAGCCCCGATCCATTAGTGCAAGCACCTAACTATACCCAAAGCTACAACCGCTACAGCTACTGCATGAACAACCCATTAAACAGCACCGACCCAAGTGGGTATATTACTTTAAATCAATATTATAGTATATTAGATTATTTAATGGAGTCTGGAGGAGGAACTTGGACTGATGGTGGTGGTGGTTATAGTAATTTAGGCAGTAATTCACCTTATGCTTATGGTGGTCGTTATATAGGTAATTTTGGTGTTAATAATTTTGGGTTTATAAAATTTTTAGAGCTAAACACAGAGGGAATGGATGTGCTATACAAAATTGACTGGCGTGAAAAAAAAGTTGATGTAGATGGCAATGGCAA
>CAYTJB010000189.1:0-6111 GCA_964437995.1 uncultured Bacteroides sp.
TTCTTCCACGTTCTTCTCTTCTGTCTTCTCTTCTATCTTTGATTTCTTTGAGTAAAAACTTTTTAAAATCTCTTTCGGCTTGGTAAAGTTTTAAGAGTTTTTTTGGAGGCAATACTTTGTTAAATTCAATGTGATATTTTTTACGCAAATCTAATATTTGTTGAGCCTGAATTATTTGTCCATCAGCTATTTCCAAAGCTTCTTTGTCGGAAATAGTTTCGGGATTTACTTCTTTGTCTTCAATATTATTTTTGCGAAACGCTTTTACCAATTCTTCGTTTTTGTCGCTAAATTCGTTGTAAATGGGCCAAAATTGTTGAGCTTCGGCAGCGGTTAGCGATAACGCATTGGTAATGTATGCAATTTTTTGTGCTTCAATTTTATCTTTAAGCACTTTCTTTTTTTGTCCATTTTGTGCATAATTTGGCATCGAAAATGAGCTTACTAATAGCAATATTGCTAATTTGTAAATTAATTTGTTTGTTTTCATTTTGTTTAAGATTTAGGTTTATAATTCGGTAAAAACATCGTTACTATATTCTGATTCAATATATTCTGAAGCTTCGTCTAAAGCTGCTTTATTTGGTTGATTTGTATTATTTACAGCCATTTCGCTTGCAAGCACTTCTACTAATAATATTTCATCTATTTTATCAACAACTGTGCTGTTATCATTTAATATTTCGTCCCAATAAATGGTATTGTTTTGTGCCAACGCTTGATTAGTTTTGCTTTGATTAAAGTAAAAAACAGAAATACAAAGAATTACAATTAAAGATGCTGCAATTGCAAATTGAGGTTTTTGAAAATAACTCAAAAGATTGATTGTTTTGCTTTCTTTTTTCTCTGTTGAAATTTTTTGTTGAATCTTTGTAGTAAGCTCATCAAAATATTGATCAGACGCACAAAAAACATTTTCTTTCTTTATGTTGGAAAGCGTAGGTGCCATCTCTTTTATTTCATTCAATATGTTTTCTGAAGGTTTCATTTTTAAAATTACTTATGTTGTTTTGATGATATTTTTATAAAAAGGTTTAATCTTGGGTAACAATTTCTTCAATTTTTTTTACGGCAATATGATAAGATGCCTTTAATGCACCTACCGAAGTGCCTAATACTTCCGACATATCTTCGTATTTCATTTCATTGTAATACCGCATATTAAAGACCAAACGTTGTTTTTCGGGCAGTGTTAATATGGCTTTTTGTAGTTTTAGTTGGATTTCGTCACCATTAAAAAATTGACTGTCTTTTAATGAGTTAGATAGTTGTCGCTCGACATCAATAAGTGGTAAAAAGAATTTATTTCGTTTATTTCTCAAAAAACTAAGGGCTTCGTTGGTAGCAATGCGATAAATCCAAGTGTAAAGCTGAGCATCTTCTCTAAAACTATCAAGATGTTCAAAGATTTTAATAAAAGTATTTTGAACCAAATCATCAGTATCGTCGTGGTCAATTACAATTCTACGAATATGATAATAAATGGGTTGCTGATATTTTTTTACCAACAAATTAAAAGCATAATTGCGTGAGTTTTTGTCACGAAATGCTTTTAAAATATCATTATCAATAGTATCTGTCAATGTTTTTTTGAGTTAAAAGTTCATAAAGTTTATAATGTTCATAAAGTAAAAAGTAGTGTAGTCATATTTTCATTTACTATTCAATGTTCAGTGTTTCTGAGAAAACTATAAAAAATATAATTTATTTTGTGATGAGAATCATTTTGTCATTCCGAGTGATAGCGAGGAATCTCATTAAATAAAATAATTCATTATTAATGAGATGCTTCACTTCGTTCAGCATGGCAAAAGAAACATTTTTAAAATATCGTTTACTGCTAACTATTTACTGTTTACTGATTTTTTATTTGATGCCAAAAACAGGAAAAGGTTTAATGCAATTGTCATACATTAAACCTTTTTCTTTATTTAAGTTTGATTATCAGCGTTTTCTGTTCATAACTTTTAAAACAGCTTCTACAATGGAATTGGTGTTTAAACCATATTTTTCCATGAGTTGTTCTGGTGTTCCGCTTTCGCCAAATGAATCGTTTACAGCAACCATTTCTATTGGTGTAGGATTTTGCAAACTAAGTAATTGTGCAATGCTGTCGCCCAAACCGCCGTTCATTTGATGCTCTTCGGCAGTAACTACGCATTTTGTTTTGTTTACAGAGTTTAAAATTGCAGTTTTATCAAGTGGTTTAATAGTATGAATATTGATAATTTCAGCATTGATGCCTTTTTCTGCAAGGATTTCTCCTGCTTCGATGGCATGCCAAACCAAATGACCTGTTGCAAAAATACTTACATCGGTTCCTTCGTTTAATAGCAAGGCTTTCCCAATTTCAAATTTTTGGTCGGCAGGTGTAAAATTAGGTACTTTAGGACGTCCGAAACGCAAATAAACAGGACCTTCATAGTCAGCAATGGCAATAGTTGCAGCTTTTGTTTGGTTAAAATCGCAAGGATTGATAACGCACATGCCGGGCAACATTTTCATTAAGCCTATATCTTCTAATATCTGGTGGGTTGCACCATCTTCGCCTAATGTTAATCCTGCATGTGAAGCACATATCTTTACATTTTTTCCTGAGTAAGCAACAGATTGACGAATTTGATCGTAAACTCTTCCTGTAGCGAAATTGGCAAATGTTCCTGCAAAAGGTATTTTGCCTCCAATGGTTAATCCTGCGGAAATACCTATCATATTGGCTTCGGCTATACCTGTTTGATAAAATCTTTCGGGAAACTCTTTTACAAAAGCATCCATTTTTAACGATCCTATTAAATCTGCACAAAGTGCTACTACATTAGGATTGCGTCTGCCTGCTTCGAGCAAACCTTCGCCAAATCCTGAACGTGTATCGTTGGAGCCGCTGTTAGTGTATTTTTTCATTGTTATTATTAATTTCTGTAAATATTTACGGTTGTTGTTATTCCTGATTCTATTTTAAAATCTTTATCAATGCTACTAACTGCTCTTGTTGACATTCTGCCTCTGAAAACAACTTTATAGCTGCCAGGTTGTAGTATTAGCGATTCAAGAGTAGCACTCTCGTTTAAATTGTAAAGCCATTTCATTTTGTTGTCTTCAATTACATATAAACTTCCATAGCCGTTTACAACTGTATTGATTACAGCAATACCAGGCATTGGAATTTCTATAGTAGTTGTGTTGCTTTGTTTAATTTCAACGTCTTTAATGATTAATCGTGGCAAACACAAAACTTCTAAATCGTAATTTCCTGTTATGTATTTTTCGGTTTGATTAAAAAATTGAACATTCAACGTTTCATGGCTTCCTTTTTTACGAACAATACATTGTAAATTTTTGATATTGATAGCATTACCTCCACCCATTAACTTTAATTTCATGTAACCTTGTGGAGCATCTAAGGCAATAATTGAATGTTTTCCAGGAATTAACGATATGCTATCTTTCTTTACAGGTGGAATTGTGTGAACCACTAAATCGTATTTTACCAATGGGTCAATTGTTAGTGTATCAGGTATTCCACGATTATTCAACGTGTGAATGTAATTGTATTTTATCATTCCCGAAAAATTATCGTAAAAAGTCATGTTCACGTTGGTTTCGGTTGGTTTTCCTTGCTCGTCGAGCAAATTAACCTGAGCTGTAGTTGAGTTTAAAGCTTGCGAAATAACTACATTCAGGGCTTTGTTAAATTCAACTTCGCTTGTTGCATCAAAGTACGTTCCTACACAATCGAAACTTTCTTTAAAGTTTTTACCAATTCCAATAATGAAAGGCTTTAAGATAATACCTTTTTTTTGTAGCATTTGCGAAACAGCACAAGGGTCGCCACCGCATTCTTCTAAGCCGTCAGTAATAAGAATTACAACATTCCTGCAATCTTTACATGGTGGAAAATCGTCTGCCGATTTTTCAAGCGAAATAGCTATAGGAGTAGTACCTCTTGGAACTAAACTTTTGAGTTTGTTTCCAATTTTTTTATAATTATTTTCCGAAAATGGAATTTCAAGTTTGGAATCATCACAATCTTGAGGGGGAAAGTTTTTTTGATGTCCGTAAACTCTTAACGCTAATTCAAGGTTTTTTACATTTTTCAAGCTATCCAACATATTTGAAAGCAGATTTTGAGCAATATTTATCTTTGTATCGCTTTGCCAACGGGCAAACATACTTTGCGAACAGTCGAAAATAAATAGTATCCTTGTTAATGGTGGAGGTACTTCAATTTCCTTATCTTTAATCTTTTGAGCAAAAGATAAAGAGGTTTGCATAAGCAAAACAGTGATAAATAAAATTTTAATAAATGCTTTCAAATTGATTTATTTAGAAATTGTAACGAAATAACTTTAAGTATTTTAGGCACTCCAAGTACTCTAAGTACTCAAGGCATTCAGAACTTTACAAACTTTCTACTCATTTAATAATCGTCTAAAGTTTCTTCTAACTGAGCCAATGCTTTTGCTAATTGCTCGTCGTTAGGTGCTGTACCATGCCATTTGTGAGAACCCATCATAAAATCGACACCATAACCCATTTCGGTTTTCATTAGTATAACGACTGGTTTTTGTTTTCCAGTATGTTGTTTCGCAATTTTTAAGGTAGCAACTAATTCTTGCATATCGTTGCCATTGCATTCTAATATATCCCAACCAAATGCTTCCCACTTTGCTTTTAAATTGCCTAATGACAATACTTTATCTACAGGTCCATCAATTTGTTGTCCATTATAATCAACAGTAGCAATAAGATTGTCCACTTTGTTTGCAGCAGCGTACATAATGGCTTCCCAAACTTGACCTTCTTGTAATTCGCCATCACCATGTAAAGTATATACGATACGGTCGTCATTATTAAGTTTTTTGGCTAAAGCAGCACCTATTGCAACTGAAAGCCCCTGTCCTAAAGAGCCGGATGCAATTCTGATGCCAGGTAAACCTTCGTGCGTGGTTGGATGACCTTGCAAACGAGTATTTAATTTACGGAAAGTAGCCAATTCTTTAACGGGAAAATAGCCACATCTTGCCAATACGCTATATTGCAAAGCCGAAAGATGTCCGTTTGATAAAAAGAACAAATCTTCGTTTTTACCATCCATATTAAAGGGTTGAGGTTGGTGTTTCATCACATCAAAATACAATGCAGTCATAAAATCGGTACAACCCAGCGAACCGCCCGGATGCCCTGAATTAACAGCGTGTATCATTCTTACAATATCTCTTCTAACTTGCGAAGCGGTTTTTTTTAGTTCTTCTGTTGTTGGCATAATTTATTGCTTATTATTAAGACGCAAAGGTATAAAAAATTATGATGTGATGATGTGTCGATTTGGTAATTTGATGATATTAAAATGAAGGTTTTTTTAAAACAAAAGCCCTGCCATAATTAATGACAAGGCTTTTGATAGATTGAATAACTCTTTTAATTCGTTACTCTTTCCAAACGTTTCATTATTGAGAATATAAAAATTGCTGCAAGAATACAACAAATAATAAATATTCCCCAAAGCATATATAGGTCTATTACACCCCACATTAAACTTCCAACAAAAAGGAATTTGTTTCCAACAGCAGTAGCTAATAACCAACCACCCTGCATTAAACCTTGAAAACGTTGAGGAGCTACTTTAGCTACAAAGGAGAGTCCAATTGGACTTAAAAATAACTCGGCAATGGTTAAAATTAAATATGAACTCATTAACCAATATGGAGATACTCTTGCACTTTCTACTACAGCAACACCAGCCATATCTTTTGGTGAAACTAACCCAAGAGATGCAATTAAAATAAGGATAAATCCAAAAGCAGCAATAATCATTCCTATACCAATTTTTTTAGGTGATGAAGGTTCTGCTCCTTTTTTATTTAGTAAAGAGAAAATACCCATAACTAATGGAGTTAAAGCTACAATAAACAATGGGTTGAAAGATTGAAATACTTCTGGTGAAATTTTGTTGGATGCTTCGGCATTACTAACAAAATAATAACATAAATAGCCAAATACTAAAAACATGGCAGCACCAAGTGCTTTAATGTTGCGTTTTTTGTTGAAAAATAGAAGAGCACATCCTGCAATAGATCCAATAACAGATAAAATTGACCAAATATTAAAAAA
>CAYTJB010000190.1:0-660 GCA_964437995.1 uncultured Bacteroides sp.
TATTTTTGATGAAAATTTAAAAATAAACGGAGGTTTTTAGACGAACTGACGTTGGTAAGCATAAAAAATGAAGACAGTATTAATCAGTGGTGGGTCAGGTCTTATCGGAAGACATCTTTCTGAAAAATTAAAAGAAAAAGGATATTGTGTCGCTGTTCTGAGCAGATCAAGTCGCCAAGATAAAGACATACTAACTTATGCTTGGGACATTGACAAAAGTGAAATTGAAAAAGTAGCCATTGAAACAAGCGACTACATTATTCACCTTGCAGGAGAAAACATCGGAGACAAAAGATGGCCAAATAAAAGAAGACAACTCATCATAGATAGTCGAGTTAAAACTGGGCAATTGATTTTTGATAAAATAAAAGAAAATAAAAATAAACTTAAAGCATTTATATCTGCATCAGCAATTGGATATTACGGAATAATTACATCAGACACAATCTATTCTGAAAACGACCAGCCTTCAAATGATTTTCTTGGAGAGACTTGCAGGCAATGGGAACAATCAGCAGATAGTTTTGAGAAATTTGGAATAAGAACAGTTAAAATCAGAACAGGCGTTGTTCTCACAAAACAAGGAGGAGCTTTAGCAAAAATGATAACTCCAGTTAAATTAGGACTTGGTTTCGCAATTGGCAGTGGAAAGCAATTCAT
>CAYTJB010000190.1:670-1496 GCA_964437995.1 uncultured Bacteroides sp.
ATTCATGCCCTGGATACATATTGATGACTTATGCAGTATCTATATCAAAGCAATTGAGGACACACAAATGAATGGAGCTTATAATGCAGTAGCACCCGACCACAAGACAAATAGAGATTTTACAGAAACATTGGCTCGTGTTCTTAAAAAACCTTTTTGGTTTCCTAATGTTCCTATATTACTACTGAAATTAATTTTTGGTAAAATGTCTGAAATTATTATAAACGGAAGTAGAGTTTCATCTGAAAAAATTATCAAAGCTGGGTACAGGTTTAAATTTACTAATCTTGAAAGTGCTTTAGTAGATTTACTAACAAAAAACATTAAATGAGAATCTGGTCATTACACCCAAAATATCTTGACTCTAAAGGGCTCGTTGCGTTATGGCGAGAATCTTTATTAGCAAAGCATGTTTTAGAAGGTAAGACTAAAGGCTATAAAAACCACCCGCAACTTAAGAGATTTAAAGCAGTAAAAAATCCTATTGAAGTAATAAACCAATATCTGTCAGAAATATATATTGAAGCATCCAATAGAAATTTCAATTTCGACAAGCAAAAAATTAATTGGGATTTTAGAAAAGTTAAAATGAATGTTACGGTCGGTCAATTAAATTATGAAGTATCTCACTTGATAAATAAGTTACAAACTCGTGATATTAAAAAATTTGAAGAGCTAAATACTAATACGATTTTTGAAACCCATCCTCTTTTTCAACTGGTTGATGGGGTTATTGAAAAATGGGAAATAATCACAAATAAAAATGCCAATCTCTAAAAAGCGGTATAGCCAATAAGGGTTCAGACTAACTGTCTAAAAACCTAAT
>CAYTJB010000190.1:1506-6111 GCA_964437995.1 uncultured Bacteroides sp.
TAATAAATACAGAAGTTATACCATTACTTATTATAAATTAGTTTGTTAGAATTTGGACTATTACAGATGCCGTATCGGTATTATTAATAATCAGCAAAATAAATGTTGCAGTATTTTTTACACAAAATTTCAATTTGTTAATTGAAGTTTACTACAAAAGACTTATTTTTGATGAAAATTTGAAAATAAACGGAGGTTTTTAGACGAACTGACGTTAGCACTTATTAAAAAAACAGGCAATTATGAACTCATTTTTTCAACAAATAATCATTCAGACAGTTTTGCGACACCATAAAAAAGGTCGTCCCGACAAAACTGTAACTCAATATGATATTGCCAAAGAATTTCTGAAACTGAAAGTTGCAGCGAAACATTTACTCAAAGATATTTTACTACTTTCCATCGGAATAATTTCAGCTGGCTTTGGATTGAAAAGTTTTTTACTTCCAAACAATTTTATTGACGGAGGAGTAACTGGCATTTCTCTCTTGACATCAGAGCTAACAAATGTTCATTTATCCATTCTTATTCTTATCATTAACTTTCCTTTCATTGCTCTTGGTTACACTCAAGTTAGCAAAACATTTGCTATCAAAAGTATTTTGGCTATCAGCGGACTTGCCTTAGTAATAGCGACAATAAATTATCCCGTAGTTACCTCTGACAAATTATTAGTTGCTGCGTTTGGCGGTTTTTTTCTTGGTGCTGGTATCGGACTTTCCATTCGTGGCGGTGGCGTGATTGACGGGACAGAAATTCTTGCAATTTATTTAAGCAAAAAAATTGGCTTCACAATTGGCGATATCATCCTTGTTTTTAACATCATTATTTTTTCTGTGGCTACATATCTTCTTTCAATTGAGGTAGCCTTGTATGCAATACTCACTTATCTTGCTGCATCAAAAACGGTTGATTTTATTGTTGAAGGTATTGAAGAATATACTGGCGTTACAATCATATCACCTAAGTCAGAAGAAATCAGACAAATGATTATAGATAAAATTGGAAGAGGCGTTACAATTTATTATGGTAAAAGGGGCTACGGAAAACAAGGGGAAAATATAAACAAGACAGACATCGTTTATACAGTCATTACCCGACTTGAAATTGCTAAACTACAAACTGAAATTGACAAAATAGACCCAAACGCTTTTACTGTAATGAGTAGTATCAAAGACACCAAAGGTGGAATGATAAAAAAACGACCAATGATACAGACGACAGAAAAGAAAAACAACCGATAATAGGCGGTATGTTATGCTTAACGGAAATGAAATCTCCCAATTACCAAACTACCACTTCCGCATGCTCATTCACATAAATCAAGTGTTTTTTAATTTTTTTGTAATTCATTGCCTCCAATGCTGTTTGATAATGGTCTAATTGCTTACGATGGCTTTCTTCGGGTTTGCCTGTTTTGTAGTCAATAATATATACTTCATCGTCTTTAAATAGTAATCTGTCGGGGCGTATCGTTTTACCGTTGCTTAACAAGATTTCTGCTTCGTTTTTGGTTTTGTAAGTATTCTCAAACAACAGCTTTACTTCGTCCAATTGCCAGAGTTTATGGAGCAATTTTATCAAATCTGTTTTTTCATTTTGCTTTATAAGTCCTTTTGTAAGCAATGCTTCGCATTCTTTTTCAATATCCGTTTGATTTTTAAGCTTCGACAACACCAAATGTATCAAATTCCCAAATCGTCGGCTGCCATCAGGATCATCAGTGAGCCAATTATCGGGTGCTAATTTGCTCACAATAATACGTTTTTGCCAATCAAAAGAGTAAAAATCTTTCATAAACAGCATATTGTCGGCTTTTGAAGTTGTTTTATCAGTTTTTTGCATCGTATTTCCGATGGAATAGCTTGTTTTTTCTTCTTCCCAAAGATTGATATGTTGCAAATAGCCTTTAAATAAAACGGGAAGCGATAAGGTTTCAGATTTCCCAGAAGGGAGGCTACTTATTATATATAATCTTTCAGAAGGACGCGTTAATGCTACGTATAATAAGTTTATTAAATCGAGTTTTGATTTTTCGGTTTCTTCTGTATAACTTTCGGCATATTTGGTTTCTTCCAATTGCTTGTTTAAGCCGATGATTGCGGTTGTAAGCATTGGTAATTCTTTATCTTCTACGTCAATCCATAACATGTCTTTGGTGTTTCTTTGCTTATCTTCGGCAAAAGGGAAAATAACAATACGAAACTCCAATCCTTTGGATTTATGAACTGTCATAATGGTTACCGCATTTATGCCTGACGGAGTTTTTAAGGAAAGTTTTGTTTTTTGTTCGTCCCACCAAGTTAAAAAATCATGAATATTGGCTGTTTTTTTTACCGAAAAATTCAACATACAATCCAAAAAGAACTGTATGTATGGATTATTGCTTTGATTGAGTTTGAAAATACGGATTAAAGTTTCGCAAAGCTCATACAATGGAAGTTTTAGTAAATATTTGGTATCAAATGCATAGTTGTATTTGTTCAAAAACGCATCAAACTTTTTGTTGAGTGAAGTATCATTTTGTATGCTATTCTTTAAAATATCCTGAAATAATTCTTCCTGAATATTTCCTGTAGCAATCAAATACTGAACTACTTGAGCTTTAGAAATTAAATCGTTGGAATTGGTCAATAGTTTAAGCAACGCAATCATAAGCCTTACCTGAGGCGAAGCATTCAAAAGCAATGATTCACTGGAAATTACATCAATTTTTTGGTCGGCTAAAAAACAGGCAACTTTATTGGCTTGCTTATTGTTTCGACACAAAATGGTAATATCACTCCATTGGTAACCATCAGTCAACAAATTATTTATGGTAGAAAGTACTGATTCAAAAGTATTTTGTTGGTATAGTTCTTTATCGGTTTCTTTATCGAAAAAATCGAATTGAATGTATCCGCCTTTGTTATCGACGTTGAATTCTTGCTCCAAATTATCATAAATAATTTTTAAATTATCGGTTAAATTTCCAGAAACATAGCGAAAAAACTGATTGTTGAAATCAACAATTTTTGCTTTTGAACGGAAATTATTTTTTAGAAATTGGGGCTCAAAATTTCGTATCAACGTATTTTCTCGTTCGGTTATAATTTCATTATCAGGCTTTTTGTAAACTTTTGGCAAAAATGCAAATTGTTCCACTTCACCACCTCTGAAACGATAAATAGCTTGTTTGCCATCGCCCACAATCATATTAAAATTATTTTCAGCCAATGAATTATCTACCAAAGGAAGCAAGTTTTGCCATTGCAGAATGGACGTATCCTGAAACTCGTCTAATAAAAAGTGTTTGAAACGCTCGCCAAGACGTTCATATATAAAAGGGATAGGTTCGTTTATTACAATATCAGAAATTCGTTTGTTAAATTCAGAAATGTGTATAATATTTTCATTTTCACGCATTTCGTCCATTATTTTTTCTATTTCATTCAACAAACCTAATGAATACAAATTTTTCAGCATCGAATTTCTGATGATATAGGTTTCGTACTCATTTTCTAATAAAGTATTTATTTTTTGATAACTATCAATTAAAAAATGTTTTAAATTATCTATATTCATCTTATCATCAGCCGTAGCTTTTCCCGATAACCATTTATCTTCTTCGATGGCTTTTTTTACATAATTATTAGGTTTTGCAATAATTCCTTGCGATAATTTTTCAAAATACTTTCCAAACCCTTTTTCTCCTTGAAAAAAAGCTGCATGAGAAATATTGTATTCTTTTATTTTTTGCCAAACTTCAGTTCCAATTGCTTCTCCTTTTTGCTCAAAAGCCTTGATTAACTGATTTAATTGAAGCAAAATATTCTTAAAATCAAGCAATTCAAGTGCTTTAATCTTTTCTATTTTAATTTGACTGTCTTCGTCCAATAATATTTTTGCAAATTTCTTTAAATCATTTTCAATATGCCAACTTTTGTCGCTATCAGCTTTGGATTTGGCAAAATCGAATAAAAAAGTAGTAAGTAATTCATCGCTACCCATTCTGTCTATTAATAAATCTACCGCTTGCGAAATCAAAGTTTCGCCATCCATTTCTACATTAAAATTTAAAGGCAAACGCAAATCGTGGGCAAAAGTTCGTACAATACGATGCACAAAACTATCAATGGTTCCTACTGCAAAATTGCTGTAATTGTGCAAGATAAGAGATAACGTTAACGCAGCATTTCTGAATATTTCGGCTTCTTTTAAGCCTGTTTTATTAATAAGGTCGGGAAGTAAATGCACAACAGCTTTTCTGCCATCAGGAGTAAGTTGCTGATAATTTGCAAGCAATCGCAAGGTTTGCAGCACTCTTTCCTTCATTTCAGCCGCAGCTTTATTAGTAAAAGTAATGGCTAATATAGATTTGAATTGATATGGGTTTACCAATACTAATCCCAAGTATTCTTTTACCAAGGTATAAGTTTTGCCCGAACCGGCTGAGGATTTGTAAATTGCAAAACTCATATTATACCATTACTTATTATAAATTAGTTTGTTAGAATTTGGTATAATACCGATAGAGTAGATGTTATTGTCCAATTTATTGGACTATTACAGATACCGTATCGGTATTAGATATATTCTAATAGATAGAAAGTTTGTTTAAAAAAA
>CAYTJB010000191.1:0-384 GCA_964437995.1 uncultured Bacteroides sp.
TGGAATTTAACGAGCATTAAGTTACCATCAGGAGGAGTAATTAATGTGAAATACGAATCCGACGATTATGCCTATGTGCAGAATGAACGAGCAATGCAAATGTGCAAAGTTCTGGGGTTTTCTAATTCTTCAACAAGTTTGCCTACTTATCCTAATGCTTTATATAATGCAACGCCCAACAATTATCTGTTTATTAAATTGCCCGAAGCAGTGGTTTCTGCTCCGGATTTTAAAAAGCGATACTTAGAAAACCAAAATGAATTATATTTTAAAGCAAGAGTTATTATTAAATCGGGCTTTCAGGAGAATATTTCTGGTTATGCAAAAATTGATCCGAGTAGCTATGGAATTATTGGGACTGATATTGCTTGGATAAAAATTTCT
>CAYTJB010000191.1:394-6077 GCA_964437995.1 uncultured Bacteroides sp.
GAAAACGAACCCTCTTTTATTAATGGGAAAGATCCTGCTGGTGTAAACCCAAACCTTGCACTTGATTTTTTCACTTCTTTAAATCCGTTTTCTTTAATCAGCGATTTGATAGATGCTTTCAGAAGCCCATGGTCAGTGGCTAAAAGTAATAATATAGCACAAACAATTGATGTGGATAATTCATGGGTTCGTCTTCAAAACCCGAATTATTGTAAAAAAGGCGGCGGTTCGAGGGTAAAAACCATAACAATTAACGATAGTTGGACACAGGGTAGCAAAGATTACGGTCAGGAATACATATATACCATGGAAAATCCTGAAAAACCCGCAGAACTAATTAGCTCTGGCGTTGCAGCTTACGAGCCACAGGTAGGCGGCGACGAAAATCCTTTGCACAAACCTATATATTATCAAACCTCTGGTGGAGCTTTACAACCAGATAATTATTCGTATATCGAAGAACCTATCGGAGAAACATATTTTCCTGCACCTACGGTAGGTTATCAGAAAGTAAAAGTACAAACAATTTATAGGCTTTCTGACAATATCAACCGACATAAAAATGGAATTACCGTAACCGAGTTTCATACCGCAAAGGAATTTCCGGTAAAAGTTGAGAGAACACCTCTAACCGAATTAAACTCAAAAACCAATTGGTTTCAGAATATGTTTTCGCCTTATACCTTTAACAAAGTTGCTGTATCGCAAGGTTATGTGATTCGTAACAACGATATGCACGGCAAGCTGAAATCAGTTAAAAATTACTCGGGACTCGACGAAACCACCCCTATTAGTGGCGAAGATTACTATTACAACGTTCAAGGCAACGAACTGAACAACTATGTTGATGTGCTTGATAAAGATGGAACTGTATCTCCAACCAAGAAACTTATCGGTATTGATTACGATATTTTTAATGATTTCCGTCAAAATAGTACCAATGTTCAAAAAGCAGGTTGCGAAGTAAACCTCACATTTTTTATGTTAGCTATTTTCCCGATTATAATACCTCCTGTATGGATGACCTATAGCGAAGACGATTTATTATTCAAATCTACGGTAACTACCAAAGTAATTAACTCTTATGGAATACTGAAAGATGTGGTAAAATACGACCAATCGAGCAGAGTAAAAACATCAAATTTATGTTTCGATTCCGAATCGGGCGATGTATTGCTTACCCGAACACAAAATGCGTTTAACGATACTACCTATTCTTTTAAATACCCTGCACATCTTGCTTATGATGGAATGGGTGCTGCCTATAAAAATACAAATGTAAATATACATCAATTTACGTATTCTAATGGCGAATATCAACGTTCTAATGTTGTGAATGATATTGTTGTAGATCTTCGCGATTACTACGTACCCGGCGATGAAATATTGATAAGCAGAGCTTTGGGAAATACTTTAAATGGATGGATACTCTATGTGGATGAATATGAGATGGCTGTTGTTGATCAAATGGGAAATACTGTTGCTTGTGCTCCTGATGAAGCTAATATTTCTATAAGAGTAATGCATACTGGTCGTAAAAACCTCCATACAAACCCTATAGGAAATATTGTATCTGTTAAATCGCCTTTGCCGTATTTAAAAACCGGAAACATAGCCGGTGCTGGAATTATACAATCCGAAGCTGTTGAGTACGACAATACACAAAAAATATACTGGAACAACCCAAAAGATAGTTGTGTATTACGACCAACTGTTGGAATGGCAGACCTTATTTATTTTTTAAACGATTTAATCAGCCAAAATAAATTAATAAACAACATTACACCAATCACTGCAACAGCTTTAAATCCCGATTTATTTACTATCAATATAAACAACTACAATAGTTTTTCAAGTTTATTGCATAGTTTTGTCCCAAGTGCTTTAACCGATTGGGTGGGTTCTGTTAGTAATATTAATGGTGACTGGATTCGTGTTGGTATGAGAGATCCTAATCAGTTAACTGGTTTAGCCAATTGGTTGTCTTTTGGTGATGCTTCTAGCGAAGTAAAGATAAAAAACATCCGAAAAATATTATATCTAACACCTTATGGATGGGAATCTCCTTGTGTTAATGGAATTCCAAGATTTAAAATGGGAGTGGAGTATTGTAAAGATTCTGTAATTGTTCTACAATATCTAAATTCTCCTTCAATTATTCCTCCAACCAATCCTCCCCTAACAATTACAACTTGTGGGCATATAAAAGAAATTGACGCTACAATTGGATTTTATGGAAGTACTCCGTTTATAAACGCTATGGAGCCTTACCATTATTACACCAACGATTGCGGTGGAAACAAAACAAAAGTAAACCCTTATGTATCGGGTATATTTGGCAATTGGTATCCACGTACTTCATATAAATACTTAACGGAAAGAACCAAAGAAAACCAGCAAACTACTGCTACCAATTTGCGTAAAGATGGAGTATATAAAAATTTCGACAAATTCTGGATATTCGATGGAAAATGGAAAAAAGAAAGCGACCCGTCGAAAAACAAAAACTGGAAATGGACCAATACCGTTACCATTAAAGACAACAATGGCAATGAGCTAGAAAATAAAAATCCATTGGGAATTTATTCGGCAGCTTTGTACGGTTACAATGATAATTTATCAACGGCAGTGGCCAATAATGCTACCCACAAAGAAATTGTATATGAAAACTTTGAGGAAATACAATTAAATACAGCATGTGGTGGTAGTACTTTTCCTCCTCCAATGCCGGTAGATAATTGCAACAAGCATTTCCCCATAAGCGGATATGTTTTGAGCAATACTCTTGCCCATACAGGTAAAAACAGTATGATAATTTCCAAAGACGATTTCCAAAGCTATGCCATTAAAATTGGAGATATAGACGAAGAAATGATTAGCAACGCAGAGATAAACAAAAGATTGATTGATAAGTCCAACCAAAGTCCAACCAATCCAACTCACGAATTGGATATATCAATGGTATCCGAACAAATTAAGTCGAGATTTTCGCCCGACAGAAATAAAAAACACATACTGTCTTATTGGATCAATACCAATAACCAAGCTTACGAAAAAATGACCAGTCCTGTTATGGAGATGCAATCTTCCAATATCGGCGTTACTTTTAATAGGCTGAGTGTTGGCGACCCAATTGAAGGATGGCAAAAAGTTGTGTGGCAAATGGAAGTATTATCTACTGCTGGTCCCGATTTTATGATGACGTTCAATAATCTTCTTACTGATGATGTTTACATAGACGATTTTAGGATTACACCGTTAAAATCGTCTATGAAAGGCTATGTATATGACGACATTACCAAAAAATTTGTTGCCGAATTAGACGAAAACAACTATGCCACTTTTTACGAATACGACGAAGACGGTGCCTTGGTAAGAGTGAAAAAAGAAACCGAAAAAGGAATATTCACAATTAAAGAAGTTAGGAAAAGCCTAAAAAAATAAAACATGATGAAAAGATTTTGTGTAGTTTTTTTTGTATGCCTTTGCTGTTTTGGCACGGTGTTTTCTCAAAATGTTAAAGCCGATTTAATTAAGGTTAATCAAGTTTTCGACCAAAACGAAAGCCTGTCGGTTGATATTGTTTTTAGTTTCTATTGTTCTAAAAACACCGCCAAAGCAGAAGAGTCCAAAACCACTAAGCTGGCAAAACTAAAAAATGCAGTTTACACTGAAGGCTTTGGATTAACCACCGTTATTGACGGCGAAATTACTTTGCTTATCAACGAGATGAACAAAACAATGCGAATACAAAAAACAGAAAAGAAAATATCTTTTTCCGACCTTGGTTTGAGCATCAGCAAAATACTCGATTATTCCGAAAAAACAACTTTTACCGAAACTGCCGAAGAAAAACTGTATCAGTTGCTCATTAATAAATTAGGAATAGAAAAAATGTTGATACACATTCGTAAAAAAGATTTTACACTTATTAGCGTTGATTATTACCAATACGGCGAAACCGACATTGGTAAATCATCATCTAAAAATTGTAAAAATCCGGTAAGTAAAATCAGTTTTCAAAACTACAGCAAAACCTTGAGTATTGATAAAAATAAGTTAAGTGCTAATTTTTATGTAACAAAACAAAAAGACGGCACCTATAAACCAACTAAGCAATACGAAAAATATACCATTATAAATAAGATTAATAAAAAATAAGTAAAAAACTTCAATATTTACCATTATGCAAAAAACATTGTTTACAATAATAGCCATTCTTTTCGCTGTAAATATCTATGGTGGGCAAGAAAAAGTTGTCAATGCTAAAAAGCTCAAAGATTTTGTACAAGCAGGAACAGGTACTGCATGGGCGTACAATACATCAGCCTCTTTATATGTTCAGGATAATAAATATTCACATTTTAACGACAGAAACCAGATAGGCACTGTTAGCCTGAAAATAAACCAAGCCGAATTTCCCGCTAATATGAATTACTATAAAGCCATAGTTACAACAACTATTAACTATACTACATTTTCGGGAGGAGTTTTTGTACCCGGTTCTGTCAGCAAAGTTTTTACGGTTGAAAACAATTCAACCGCTACAGGCGAGCGAAAAGATATTGAACTATACGAAATTGCAGGTGCTTATTCGGTGGATGTAAAAGTTACAAACATAGAATTCAGAAATTCCGGCAATGGAGTTTTCACTTACAACTATGCCGATTTTCCGACCAACATAGTAATTGAAACCGGGCAACAAACAGAAAGAAATTATTCATGGCACCCAGATGCTTATAGGTATATAGATAATCACCTTATTGATTTGGATGGTGTAAGCAATACGTATGAAGAAGTAGAAATTTACTGGGATTTTTTACCCGGCGACGAAGAATATGAATTAGAATGGGCTTTTGTGAATGACTATTTAGATGGGGTTACTTATATTCCTTCCAATACATTAACATATAATTTAAAAAATAATTCAACAAAAATACGAATAAGTGAGAATCATTACCGCATTCCTTTAACCTTTGAGCATGGATATTTAATTTATCGTTTCCGTCCGGTAGGGAAAGATCAGGCTTGGGAATATGATCAATATTTTGATTGGACTTCCCCTGAGTCTGGTGTTATAGATAATTTGCGTCATATAGCAGGAAGTGTTTACCATGTGAATGGTTACTACTACGTTAATACCCCACACGAAAGCAATAAAAACTGGCAATATATTTCAACCTATGCCGAAGAAGGGAAAAACAAAGCGGTAATTAATTACATGGACGGAACTTTACGCTCGCGACAAAAAGTTACCAAATCCAATACCGATAACGAAGCCGTTGCAGGCGAAACCATTTACGATTTTCATGGCAGACCCGCCATTGAAGTATTGCCCGTTCCTACAGCCTCACCTGTAATAAAATTTTACGATAATTTTAATAAAAATTTAGGAGGAACCGTTTACAACTGGGCAAATTTTGACAAAGACAACTCCTATTGCACTGCACTTACACCCCAAATGAATACAGCATCGGGTGCAGCCAAATACTATTCCCCTTTAAACCCCGACCAATTTTTACAACAAAGTGCTTTGCCCGATGCAGGTGGCTATCCTTTTATTCAAACAGAATACGAACCCGACAATACAGGTAAAATAAGAAGAAAAGGTGGAGTAGGTGGAACCTTTCAGTTAAGTGCCGGCGGAAAAAATACAAGATTTTTCTATTGTCAACCATTTCAG
>CAYTJB010000192.1:0-335 GCA_964437995.1 uncultured Bacteroides sp.
CATTAAAAAAGGCAAAACCGAAGAAGATATTAAACATGCTTACGCAAAGTTTTTTGATATTACTTACGATACTTCCGACCGACACGACCTTTATACTACCAGCGTTTTGTTTGAGTTTAAATTTGATAAAAATTTTGCTAACTTAAAAACACGCTCGCAAATTATTGCTCAAACACTTTATTATGTAAGACGACTGAAATTTGGCGAACAAATAGAAAAACCTATTCCACCCATACTTTGCCTTGCCGACCAAAACGAAGCTATATTAACTGAAACCTCGCAATGGAAAGACTTTTACGATGATGTTGCCGAAAAATACGATTGGGATTTAGCCC
>CAYTJB010000192.1:345-6069 GCA_964437995.1 uncultured Bacteroides sp.
CAAGTATGCCCGACAAACAATTGGTTCAGGATATTTCGGAAACAAAACTTGCCAAAGAAATACATATTTACAAAACCTCCGAACAAACTGAATTTTTGATTTTTGCCGAACAACTATCGAAACACCTAAAAAACCAAATACAACTTGCTTTTGAAGACAAAAAAGTAATAACAGAAGATAATTTTGAACAAGTATTTGATTATTGGAACAAAATTTTTGGCGATGCCGTACGCAATGGATTTAAAACCAGCCGATATTTTGTAAGCGACATTCAAAAAGACAATACCACATTTTTTAAAGAACAAAGCAAGGCATTTTTTAGAATTGGCGAAACCGGCGAAATAAAAGAAAAAAAGATTTTAGCAAAAGATTACGAGCATTTTTGGGGATTATTTGAAAAAGTATCAAATATTGATATTGTAAGAGCCATACTTGCCAAAATTGACCGACTTACCGACGAAACCATGCGGCGTTTTCATGGTGAGTTTTTTACACCCATACGATTTGCCAACAAAGCACTCGATTATATTGAAAAAACCATAGGAAAAAATTGGTGGCGCAGTAGCGAATACCGTTTGTGGGATATGGCAGCAGGCACTGGAAACTTAGAATACCACCTACCACAAGAAGCCTTGCAATATTGCTATTTATCTACTTTATACAAAGAAGACAAAGAGCATTTAGACAAACTTTTTGCCGATGCTACCATTTTTCAATACGATTATTTGAACGACGACATCGAAAACCTTTTTCAAGATACCAAAGGCTTGCAATTTGAACTTAATTGGAAACTTCCCCAAAAACTACGCAACGACCTCAACAACCCTAATATAAAATGGATTATTTTGATTAATCCTCCTTTTGCTACTGCTCAAAAAGCTGGTACAAATCACGGAGATAGCAAAGAAGGCGTTGCCGATACAAAACTTCGCACAATAATGCACCGCGAAAATTTAGGAGAAGTTTCAAGAGAATTAGCCATGCAATTCATTTTTAGGTTAAAAAAAGAGTTAAAAAATAGAGAAGCACATTTAGGATTATTCTATAAAATAAAACATCTTAATTCTAATAACGACCAAAAATTGAGAGATAATATTTTTAGGTTTAAATATGAAAATGGTTTTGTTTTTGCTTCTTCCAACTTTGATGGAACTTCTAAAAACAGCCCATTTCCAGTTGCTTTTATGCTTTGGAAACTATTTGAAGAAAAAGCATTAGAAGAACAAAGTATGGCTTTAGATATTTTTAACGAAAATGTAGAAAAAATTGGTATCAAAACAATTATAGTAGAAGATAGAAGGACGCATTTAAGTAAATGGATTGAAAGACCCATTGCAACAATAAAATTTCCTCCTTTTGGCTCTGCAATTGAAGTTAAATGCGATAATATTGACAAAAGAGATAGAATTTCAAAAGAGTTTTTAGCTTCTTTAATGTGCAAAGGCAATGATTTTCAAAATCAAAATTTTACAGCATTATTATCAGGACCTTATGTAAGTGCAGGAGCACTATCGGTAACACCCGAAAACTTTGAACAAGCCATGGTAATACATGCTGCACGGCGTATTCCTAAAGCCACTTGGCTCAACGACCGCGACCAATTTATGAAACCCAAAGGCGAACTTACCAAAGAATTTATTACCGATTGTGCAGTATGGAATTTATTTAGCAATAGCAATCAAACCGCAGCATTAAAAGACGTTAGCTACGAAAAAGAAGTGTATCAAATACACAATCATTTTTTTCCATTTCTGGCAAAAGAAGTAAAAAAATGGAATATTACCGACAGTGATATTGCCATTACTTTAGCCACAGCTACCGAAACTTATGTTGCCCAATGGCTTACTAAGCAAGAATTATCCATCGAAGCACAAGCAGTGCTTGATAAAGGGAAAGAAATTTATCAATTTTACTTTGCCAATCTCAATCAAATGAGAACCAACAAATTTAAAATTGAAACTTGGGATGCAGGCTGGTGGCAAATAAAACAAGCTTTAGGCGATGTAGATCTTTGCAAATCTGACTTAAAAGATTTAAAAGTATTGCACGACAAACTCAAAGAAAAAATATTACCTAAATTAAAAGAATATCAAATAATTGAATAATAAAAGCAGTTTTTGCAAAGTTTATTTAGAGAACGTTTGAATTTGAGAATCACAAAAGCCAATGAGGAATTGGCAAATGTTAAATATGAGTATAAAGTATATTCTATTGCTTAAAAATAGGTGTCAAATTTCGTATTATTTTATTTTTTTAAGAAATTAATTCCCTTTATTTTATTATTTTTTGCTTATTTTGCAAAGATTATAAATAAGTAGTTAAAAAAAGGAGTAAGTATGAAGTTGGCAAAGAGCGTTAAAAATATTTTTATAATATTGGTTTTTTTTATTCAGACAAGTGTTTTGTTTGCAGCAAATTACACATTTTCTGACATTCCAATTGACACCGTTAAAATTAGCAGCAAAGATTTTCAAGCAAATTTAGATAGTTTGTTGAATAATTTTTTTGTAAGTCAATCGCTAAAAATTAATACGAACAATATCAATATGTTGCAAGATGAAGGTTCCTTTCCTGATATTATCCCTCATTTTTCCGATTCTGTATATATTAAACGCTTACAATCGCTTCCTTCGGTAATTGATATGACATATAATGATAAAGTAAAAGCTTTTATTGAAATGTATGTCAATAAAAAACGCAAGAATGTAAAAGTAATGTTAGGTTTGTCGCAATATTATTTCCCAATTTTTGAAGAAATATTAGACCAACAGGGCGTTCCTCATGAATTAAAATATTTAACAATAATAGAATCGGCACTTAACCCGAGAGCAGTTTCAAGGGTTGGAGCTTCGGGTTTGTGGCAATTTATGTACACTACTGGCAAAATTTATGATTTAAAGGTAAATTCATTAGTTGATGAGCGCCGCGACCCAATAAAAGCAAGCTATGCTGCAGCTAAGTACCTCAAAGACTTATATGGAATATACAAAGACTGGACATTGGCTCTCGCTGCCTATAATTGCGGACCTGGTAATGTAAATAAAGCCATCAAACGTTCAAAAGGGAAAACCAATTTTTGGGATATTTACGATTATTTACCTAAAGAAACCAGAGGTTATGTACCTGCTTTTATTGCTGCAAACTACATGATGAATTATTACAAAGAGCATAATCTTTTTCCTCAAAAAATTGATTTTCCTGCACTTACTGATACCGTTATGGTAGATGCAGATATGAGTTTAAAAGATATATCTGATGCATTAAATGTTCCTATACAGCAACTTAGAGACATGAATCCACAATATAAAAACGATATAATACCGGGTAATAGCGAAGCCTACTCAATTAAGCTTCCTATAAACTTAGTTACTACTTTTATAGGAATGGAAGACACAATTGCAGCAAGAACCAAAGAATCTTTAATAAAATATACCGAAGTAACTCCATCACATAATTATTTGCAAATAAGTCCTACTGATGATATTATACGAATTAACTATAAAGCAAAAAAAGGAGATACGTTTTTTAAAATTGCCAATAAATTTCAGGTAGATGTAGATGCTTTGAGAGAATGGAATCAAATGCGAAATAAGAAAAAAATTAAAGCAGGACAAAAACTTATTATTTATACTACCAAAAAAGAAAAAACAGAAAAGAAAGAAACCAAGCCTTTTATATACAATAATACTGAAACAAAAACAGATTCTGTTGTAAATCAATCTGTTTCAAAAGAAGAATCAAAAGCTAAAAAAATTGTTGATTCACCAAAGAAAGAAGAAAAAGCAGAAAAGCAAGAAAAAAAGTCAAAAAATACAACTTACACAGTTAAAAAAGGAGAAACTTTATCAGCTATTGCCAGAAAATTTGAAGGTGTATCTGTGAAAGATTTAATTGAATGGAACAATCTTGATAAAAATGGAAATGTTAATTCAGGGAAAGTGCTAAAAATTAAATCAAAAGAATAGGAATCTACTTATAAACTATAATCAACTCACCACATACGAATGAAACCCAGTAAAATTCTTTCATTTCTACTGTTTGTTTTTCTACTATTTGCACTTTTAATATTGATTTTCCCGAAAAATGGCATTAAAATTACAAATAATATCAGTCTTTATTTCACTGATTTTAAAGAGGTTTTTTCATCAAAAAAACAAGCTTACGCCGATATTTCCAGCATTATTTCCGACCCTTTGGATAGTACAAAAGCTACAATAAATATTGATTCGTTGGCAAATGATACTTCAAAAGCTTCTGGCAATGCTTTACTTAAAAATATTCGCAAAATTGAATACCCAAATAATGATGGATCAATATTATTTCCAATTTTTCAGGCATTGTATAAACTTAAAGATGTTAATGAGTTGATTAGAATTTTGCATTATGGTGATTCTCAGATAGAAGGAGACAGAATTACTGGTTTTCTTCGATTCAAATTACAAGCAAAATTTGGCGGAAAAGGTGTGGGTTTGATGCAATTAGTAAATGCAACACCTTCTGCATCCTTAATAGAGTCTGTTTCTAATAATTGCAACAAATACACACTCATTGGTGGCAAGTCGGCATCAAAAGTACGACACAGTCGATACGGTGCTATGCTTGGATTTGCAAGATTTACACCTGTTTTGCAAGATTCTTCATCAATTGGTTCTTCTGATTTTCAAGGAAGTATTTTTATAAATAAATCCAATCAGGGATACGCAAATACACGCGATTTCCAAAAACTGCGATTGTTTTATGGATTTAACAAAACAGATGTAAAGCTTAATCTTTTGGTAAACAAAGACTTACTTACTACAGAAACCCTTACTTCCAACACTGATTTAAACGTATTTGAATATGATTTTAAAAAATCTCCCTCGTCAATAACCATGCAATTCAAAGGAAAGGATAGCCCTGATATTTATGGTTTTGCATTGGATGCAAGCAAAGGCGTTGCTGTTGATAATATTCCTTTACGAGGAAGTTCCGGTTATGGTTTTACGCAAATGAATTTCGATTTTTTAAAGAAGTTTTACGAACTATTAAATGTAAAATTGGTAATTATGCAATTTGGTGTGAATTCAGTACCAGAAAACGAAAGAACCATTGTGCCTGATTATACCTATTACGAGAAAGGATTTTATAATCAACTGAAAACCATAAAAGCAATAAATAAAGATATTTGTGTAGTTGTAATTGGAGTTTCGGATCGTTCGCGAAAAGCTGGCGATAGTTACGAAACCAACCCTAATATCGAAAAAATTAGAAAAGCACAAAAAAATGCAGCTTTCAAAGCTGGTTGTGCCTATTGGGATTTGTTTGAAGCTATGGGTGGCGAAAATTCTATGCCAAGTTGGGTTTTTGCTAAGCCTGCATTGGCAAATAAAGATTTTACACATTTCAACGAAAAAGGAGCTCGAATGGTAGCCGAAATGTTTTATAATGCTTTGATTTACGATTATTTGCAATATTTAAAATTAACTGAAAGTGGAATAGGTAAATTGACTATAAAGAGTTTATAAAGTTGAAAGTTATTGAGTTATTGGTTATTAAGTTATTGACTATAGGAACTATAACTTTTGTCATTCCGAGTGATAACGAGGAATCTCAATAAAATAATATTGAATGTTTGAAATACTAAAAAATATTCTTAACCACTAAGGCACTAAGAACACATAGAAACACTAAGATTCACAAAGAAATGGGAAAACATACTATACCTTAGTGTATTTTAGTGATCTT
>CAYTJB010000193.1:0-5994 GCA_964437995.1 uncultured Bacteroides sp.
AGGATTAACTCTTTTGAAATGATGCTTTTGAGTAGCTATTTTATAAACTACAAAAGCAAGCACCAACACTACTATTAGTGTTGAGCCAATTAGGAAATTCTTTTTTTTCATAAAATTGAGGTGTTTTTTGATTAGAATTACTACATAACGCCTTTGTTTATTAAATTGTTATGCCATAGCAAATATTTTACAAACCTACATTATTTTGATGTAAAAAGTGAAAAAAACAGTAGGATTTTTAATAAAAATTTGGTTTATGATCTTGCAAACAAGAGTAAAGATTTATAATTATTTTTATCTGCATCTCTCAATGCATTCAAATAAATTATTCTTGTATCACTTTGTTTTACCAAATTTCCTGCACCCCATGAAAAAACAGGTAGTTTATATATTTTGTTTACTATAACATCAGCCATCAAACGACTATGTCTTCCATTCCCATTTGGAAAACAATGTATGCTTACAATTCTATGTTTGAAACGAATTGCAATTTCATCAGGTGTAAAAGTTTCGTGTTCTATCCAAAACAACGTATCATCTGATAAAGTTTTTAATGCTGTGGAAATTTGCCACTTGTCAATACCAAGATTTTTGTCAGTTTTTCTAAAACTACCTGCCCACTCCCACACATTGCCATACATTTGTTTGTGCAATCTCTTCACAAACGCCTCTGTTATAATTGTTTTCGTTTTAAATGGTCGAGAAAGCACCCATTGCATTGCATCTTCAATATTTAGCTGTTCAAACTCATCTAACTCTGCCCGTATTGAAATAGTAGGAATAAGCAATCCTTCTTTTTCATCTTCATCTAATGGTGTTTGTCCATTAATATACGCTAAATCTAATCCCATAATAATTTAGGCATTTCTTGTTTGAGAATAATTGTACGTTCTTCGATGGCTTTTTTAATTCTTTTTTCAGAATTTTCCTGATTTTCTAATTTCATGGTATTTGAAGTTCTTAAAACTATTTTTGTAGCCAATTCTCTTGCTTTACGGTCAATTAATGCATCTAAGGTTCTATCTTTTGGTACAAAACCATACACCAAATCCATATCAAGCACTCGTGCAACTTCGCGTAGTGTTTTTATGGAAATTGCACCTTCTTTTTCTCTTTGCTCCATTTTCTGAAGGCTTTGCTTAGTAATAGAAACTTTATTAGCTAATTGCTGCAACGACATGCCTAATGCCGTACGAACAGCTTTTACCCACCCTGTTGGCGGCATAACTACTTTTGTTAATGAAGCATAAACTTTCATTTTAGCTTCCAATTGTTCTATTTGAAGTTTATTTTTATTCATTTCTATTTATTTCTATATTATTTTCAAATTGCAAAAGTAATACTTTAAGCTGACATAAACAATCTTTTTGTCATTTTATAAACTGACTTTATTATTATTTTTGTAAGTTTTTATACTTACCATTATTAAGTATCGCAACATGAGATATTTCTCTAAATTTTTCAATATGTCTTTTGCTTAAAGAAATCTGTCAAATTGTTATATAATTGTAAATATTTTACAAACCTACATTAAATTTTATGTGAAAATGCAAAAAGAAGAAAATAATTTTTACCCTACAACTTCCTCATTTAATCGTTTAAAAAACACTTTTTGTCGAAAAAAGTAAAAAGATATTAAATTGTAACACATTCATTAAATCAAAGTATTTATCTTTGCAGAAAATTTATAAAATAATAAAAATGAAAAAACACTTAATCAGTATGTTAATTATGACAGTTATTGTCGGAACAACAAATCTTTCGGCTCAAAAAGAAAATATTGCCGATAACCCATTGTTAATAAAATGGAATACTCCTTACGAAACACCTCCTTTTAACAAAATTAAACCTGAACATTATTTACCGGCAATTAAACATGCCATTTCAGTTGCAAAAGAAGAAATTCGTGTAATAAAACAAACCAAAAGTGCTGCTACTTTTCAAAACACCATAGAAGCTTATGACCGAAGTGGTATGCTTTTGTCAAGAATTAACAATGTGTTTTTTAATATATTAGAATGTGATGCTACCGAAGAACTTCAAAAAATTGCTTATGATATAATGCCTTTGATTACCGAATATAGCAATGATATAAATTTAGACCCTGCTTTATTTTCACGAGTAAAAGCTGTTTACAAACAAAAAGAGACACTAAAACTAAATGGTGAGCAACAAATGCTTTTAGAAAAAACGTATAAAGGTTTTGTACGAAGTGGAGCCAATCTTGATGAAGACCAGAAAAAAGAATATAGAGAAATATCAAAAGAATTATCAGACCTTTCGTTAAGATATAAAGATAACTTATTAAAAGAAACAAATGCTTATTTATTAGTAATTACTGATAAAGCTGACTTAGCAGGGCTTCCTGAAAGTGCCATAGCTATGGGTGCAATGACAGCAAAAGAAAAAGGTAAAGATGGTTGGGCATTTAACCTTTCAGGACCTAGTTTAGGTGCATTTATGAAATATTCTGAAAAAAGAGATTTACGCCAACAAATGTCCATTGCTTATGGCTCAAGATGTTTTAAAGGCAATGAAAACGATAACTCTAAAATTGTTCTTCGTTTTGCCGAATTACGTTTAAAAATGGCAAATTTATTAGGCTATAAATCCTATGCTGATTATATATTAGAAGAGCGTATGGCAAAATCAGCAGATAAAGTAAACAAATTTCTCGAAGAATTAGTGGTAGCTTCTATGCCTGCTGCTAAAGAAGAAGTAAAAGAAATGCAAGAGTTTGCAAATAATAATGGCTTTAACGAACCACTTCAACGTTGGGATTGGGCTTTCTATTCGGAAAAATTGAAAAACGAAAAGTTTAAAATTGACGATGAGATGATGAAACCATATTTTGAATTGGATAAAGTTAAAACAGGAATTTTCCAGTTAGCAAAAAAATTATATGGTTTAAGCTATAAAGAAAATGCTAAAATTCCTACATATCACAAAGATGTTAAAGCTTACGAAGTTACCGATGAAAAAGGTAAGTTTTTGGGAATCTTATACTTAGACTTTTTTCCAAGAGAAACCAAAGGTGGTGGCGCATGGATGTCATCATTCAGGGAACAATATAAGATGAATAATATTGATCATCGTCCACTAATACAAGTCGTTTGCAATTTCACAAAACCTACTGCTGATAAACCATCACTATTAACATTTGATGAAGTAACAACTTTCTTACACGAATTTGGTCATTCATTACATGGAATGTTATCAGATGTAACTTATGGAAGTTTATCAGGAACAGCTGTTTATCGCGATTTCGTTGAATTACCTTCACAAATAATGGAAAACTATGCTGTTGAAAAACAATTTTTAGATATGTTCGCTCGTCATTATAAAACCAATCAAGCAATACCAGCCGATTTAATTAAACGAATAAAGGACTTTAATAATTTTCAGGCAGGATACAACTCAATGCGACAAATCTCTTTTGGGATTATTGATATGAAATGGCACTCCATTAATCAACCTGTTAGTAATTCTGTAAACGATTTTGAAAGAAAAGCTGTTGAATCATCAGAACTATTACCTTATATTGATGGTACAAATATGAGCACTTCATTTAGCCACATTTTTGATGGCGGGTACGCAGCAGGTTATTACAGTTATAAATGGGCAGAGGTTTTGGATGCTGACGCTTTTTCCGTATTTAAAAAGAATGGAATCTTTAATAAAGCTACTGCCGATTCATTTCGCAAAAATATACTTTCTCGTGGTGGAAGCGAGCATCCTATGACGTTGTATATTCGTTTTAGAGGTCAAGAACCCACCAATGAAGCTCTTTTGATACGTAGCGGATTGAAAAAATAAATTTTGTATAAAAAAACCAAAAAAGCCTTTGTAAAAATTTACAAAGGCTTTTTTTAGTTGACCTACCAGGATTCGAACCTAGACAGACAGTACCAAAAACTGTTGTGCTACCATTACACAATAGGTCAATCTTTTAAAATTGAGGGTGCAAAATTACTACTTTTTTTTTATTTAGCAAAGAAAATCTTTAAAAAAATCATAGCAATTTTCAAAACCTTACATTGGCTTTATCAATATTTTAGCCTCCATCATATCCTGAATAGCATATTTAACGCCTTCTCTACCCAATCCGGAATCTTTAATACCGCCATAAGGCGCATGATCAACACGAAAAGTGGGAACATCGTTGATAATTACCCCACCTACCTCTAACTGACTAAATGCTACATTCATTTCGTCAATTTCATTGGTAAAAACACCTGCTTGTAAGCCATAACGGCTATCATTAATAAATTCTATTGCATCATTAAAATTATAATAAGGCTCAAGGGTAACTACAGGACCAAAAACTTCCAATGCACATACTTTCATGTCTTTATGCGTTTCAGTTAAAACCGTTGGTGGATAAAAAGCTCCTTTTCTATTGCCACCACAAATAAGTTTTGCTCCGCTATTTACCGCTTCATTTACCCATTCTTCCACACGAATAGCGTTATTTTCGTCTATCATTGCCGAAATATCTGTTTGCATATCTAATGGATTGCCATGTTTCAATAATTTTACAGTTTCAGCAAATTTTTGTGTAAATTTTTCAAATATTTCAGCGTGTATGTACATCCGTTGTGCATGAATGCACACCTGCCCTGAATAAGCAAATCCGCCGACAACACATTTTGCCACAGCAGCATCAATATCAGCAGTTTTGGTTACGATAACGCCTGCATTTCCTCCTAATTCGAGTATTACTTTTTTCTTTCCGGCATCGTTTTTCATTTTCCAACCCACTTCTGGCGAACCTGTAAATGTGAGCAACTTAAATCTTTCATCTGTAACTAATTGATTTCCTGCTTGTCTCACCATTGGCAAAATAGATAACGCACCTTTTGGTAGAGAAGTTTTGTCAACAATTTTAGCAAATTCAAGTGTGGAAAGCGGAGTAGAACTTGCAGGTTTTAAAATAATAGGACAACCCGCAGCTATGGCAGGAGCTATTTTATGTACTGCTAAGTTGATAGGAAAGTTGAAAGGAGCAATACCTGCAACCAAACCAACAGGAAAATATTTTACCCAGCCTTCTTTTCCCTTTCCGGCTGCTGTCCAATCTATTGACATATACTCTCCTTGCAATCGTTTAGACTCTTCGGCAGCAACAATAATGGTTTGTATTGCCCTCGCTATTTCTGCTAAAGCATATTTTATTGGCTTGCATGCCTCCATTGCCAATACTTCTGCTAAATGTTTCTCATTGCGTTTCATTTCCGATGCAATTTCCATCAAAATAGCATATTTCTCGTAAGAAGGCATGTTTTTCATAATTGGCAAGGCTTTTTCAGCAGCCTGTATAGCTTTTTCAAGAACTACCGCATCTGCCAAATAAGTTTGGGCAAATAATTCTCCGTTAAAAGAATTATAAACGTCTAATTTTTTGTTGGTTGCAATAAACTTACCACCTGCATAGATTGGGTAAATTTCCATAGTTTTGATTTTTTACAAAAATAGGAAAAATTGAAAAGTTTTTTAGGATTTTTTTAAAGATCGAAAAAAGAAATAACTTTGCCAAAGCTTTTTGAATATTAACACATTTGAATTTATGAACACAAAATCAACGCTTTTAGTAATAATGATGCTTACATCATTTGGGTTATTTTCGCAAACAACCTTACGTCAACCCGATTACAATCTTAATAATATAAAGACAACCAATGCATTGCAAATTAATCCTATCAATAATTTAAGTATTATTGCTAATTATCTTTCTGGTCCAGGTGTAATAATTTCTAATGTGAAATTTAATGGAAGTGATACTACCATTGGAAACATGATTGGTTATTTTGAACTTTCAAGCCCTAATACCTCTTTTGGCATAGATACAGGAATTATTATTGCTAATGGAGGCGTAACAGGTGCAATCGGACCTAATAATTCAAATAGCTTATGGACACCAACAGGATGCATAAGTATTGGAGATCCTCAACTTTCTTCATTAGTACCAGGTTCCCCTTTATATGATGCTGCTGT
>CAYTJB010000194.1:0-5992 GCA_964437995.1 uncultured Bacteroides sp.
TGGTAATTTTATCAAAAATAAGTATTATTTTTAGGGCGTAAAGTTAAGAGGAAATAAGCTCTGCTGAGGAGCAACCTATAAGAAATAAGTTTATGGATATGCAGTAAAAAATGGAGTGGTTTTTCTACTCCATTTCTATTTTTACCGCCTTCCTATATGTCTTAGAAAACCTATTTTGTTTTATTTCCGAAGTGTATGTGTTATTGAATAAAAGCTTTTCTGTATCTCAATAATAAAAGGTCATGTGAAATATTTTGGGATTAATATTAATTTTGTGGAAAAAAGGTTTGGAAATTTCATTCGGTATATTTCCAAATAACCAAATCATCACATTACCACATTAACTTTTAGATTTCTTATAAGCCATAGCAAATCTAATATCCCCATACGTATATTCGTTGCCTAAACGTTCTTTTATAGGGCTTAAACCTTCTGTTTCTACTGTTTCAGATACCTCTAATATGTTTTTTAGCTTTTCTTCGGAAATAAACTTAAGTATATCAATATCGCCCGTAGTAATATAATTTGCAATATGTCCTTCAATAGTGCTTACAGCCATGCTACGCAAGCGGGCAATTTCTTCTATATCATTTCCTTTTAAATATAATTGATAGGATTCTTCTCTTGATTTTGGCTTGATTTCAACCTTATCATCTTTTGAAACGCTTGCTTTCTTTTTCTTTTCCTTTTTACTGCGTTCTTTGGGCAATGCTTTATCCGTAGTTGGTTTGTTGCTACCCAAAATCAATTCGTTAAGTCGGGACAAACGGCTGTAGTCTGATGGGATTTTTTGTAAATCTTCTTTTGATACAATTTTGTTGTACAACAACGCATCGGCAAAAATGGCAACTTTGTACATTCGCTTTGTTTGTTCATACACCATAAGTTCAAAATCATACAATTCGTTTAAATAGGTTTTTACACGTTTGGTTTGAGAAACTATTTTTATATGGTCGAAAATAAAGTTAGAAATATCCTTTAGCATCGGCATAAAGTAATCTCTGGCGGCTTCCACGCGAGTTTTTATAAGTTGATTACTATCGGCAGTATTTTGCCTAAAAATATTGGATAACTGTTGGCGGAACTTTTCGGAAACGGGTTGCAACCCCCCTATTTTTTCATACAAATCTCATGCCCATTTTTGGTATTTATGTTTTACTGATTTTACTTCTTCCTTATTATATGAATCAGCATGATATCTGGCACTTTTATAAAGGTTTTCGTAATTAAAACATTGGGTAATGTACTTTTGGGTATAAACTAAAGCTTCGGTTTGGGCAATAGCTTGCAAATTGCCTTGTTGGTCTTTAGTTTTTGCATAATTAGCAATCATTTCATCTACATGCAACGACTTAAAATTTACTTTTGATGTTAATACCAAACCTTGCAACGAACGCAATCGCGACAAAGCTACATAAACCTGACCGGGTGCAAAGGCTTCGCCAATATCAATAATGGCTTTTTCAAAAGTTAACCCCTGACTTTTATGCACTGTAATTGCCCATGCCAGTTTAATCGGGTATTGTGTAAATGTGCCTATTACTTCGTCTTCTATTTCGTTGGTAAGTTCGTTTAATATGTAACGTACATTTTGCCATTCGTAGCGTTCTACAATAATAATATCATTAGAATCGGCAAGTTTTACACGAATCTTTTCATCGTCAATTTCGTGAACAACACCTAATTTACCATTGTAAAAAAGATGCTCGCCAGTTGGGTCGTTTTTGATAAACATAATTTGAGCTCCAACTTTTAATACCAAATCTTTTTCAACAGGATACATGTATTCGTTAAAATCGTCTTTGACAGTGGCTTCAAAAGTATAGCTTTTACCATTGAGTTTCTGCAACATATTATCGTTTTGTTCAGCAGCTTTGCGATTGTGCGTAGTAAGTGTAATATAATTTTCGGTTGCTGCTGCCCGAAATTGAGGATTGTAATATTGGTTGAGCAATGCTTCGTCGTCTTTGGTAACAGTATTGTTCCGCAGATTATTCAAAAGATTAATAAAAATGGCATCGTCCTGACGGTAAATTTTATCTAACTCAATATATAAAGGCTTATTTTGAGATAACGCTCTTGCATCGAAAAAATTCATGCTATGATAATATTTACCGAGCAATTCCCATTCGTTGTCTTTTACTATTGGCGGTAATTGGAGCAAATCGCCAATAAACAATACTTGTATACCACCAAAAGGAAGATAGGAAGATCGCCTAACATGTCGCAACACAACATCCATAGCATCGAGCAAATCAGCACGCAGCATACTCACTTCGTCAATAATCAACAATTCCATTTCGCGAATCAACTTGCGTTTGTTATCACGCATTTGCATATTTTTGATAATGGATTGAGCATCGTTTACCTTGAAATACAAAGGTGTACCGGCACCCAAACTTGTAGGTATAAAGTTACCGAAAGGCAGTTGAAAAAAAGAATGTATAGTAACACCGCCTGCATTGATGGCTGCAATTCCGGTAGGAGCCACAACTATAGCTTTTTTGTGCGTTTGTTCGATAATATGTTTTAAAAAGGTGGTTTTCCCTGTTCCAGCTTTACCCGTTAAAAATACATGGCGGTCGGTTTGGTTTACAAACTTAGCTGCTAATTCGGCTTGATGAAGGGTATTATTTTCCACTATATTTTTATTTGAAATTTTCTATCTCTTTTTCCTTTTCTTTTGATAGGGCTTGGGAGCTTCTTCGGCATTTTTCATTAAAGTTTTCCAATCGCTTATAGTTTCGCCCGAAAAATCAATGGTATCTTGATATTCCGATTTTTTTATTTTTACAACTTTGATTTCTTTACCTAAATAAGTTTCAATTTCGGTAAGTATTTCTTTTTCGTCCGAACTACAAAAAGAAATAGCACTTCCTCTTTTTGTTCCCCTTCCTGTTCGCCCGATGCGATGTACATAATTTTCTACTTTATCTGGCAAATCGTAATTTACAACATACTCCACATCTGGAATATCAATACCTCTGGCACTTACATCGGTGGCGATAAGTATTTTAATAGTTCCTTCTTTAAATTGTTTGAGCACATATAATCTTTCCTTTTGGTCTTTATCGCCATGCAAAGTTTTTGCTTCAATATCTACACGCTCCATAGCATCACATACACGTTCTGCCCTCACTTTGGTACGAACAAAAACTAAAATTTTACTATCAGGATTTTCTTTTATTAGTCTTTCTAAAAAGAAACGCTTATCGTCCATTTCTATATAAACTACCGAATGGTCAACATTTTTTGAAACAGGGTCTTTGGGCGAAATCTGAATACGAATAGGATTATCAACCAACGAATATGCTAATTTTTTAATTTCAGCATCAATGGTTGCCGAGAAGAACAAGGTTTGACGTTTTTTTGGCAAATACCTTATTAAATCTCTAATATCTTTAATGAAACCCAAATCCAGCATGTGGTCGGCTTCGTCGAGAATTAGCATTTCAATGTCGTTTAATTTAATAAACCCTTGACTTACCAAATCGAACATACGACCGGGTGTAGCAATCAACACATCCAATCCACTTTGCAACTGAGCTATTTGTTGGTCTTGCTCTATACCACCAAATACACAAAAAGTTTTAATACCTGTATTGCGACCTAATTGATTAAACACGGTAGAAATTTGCAAAGCCAGCTCACGCGTAGGAACCATCACAATACATTTGATATTTTTTTGTTGTTTTTTGCTTTTTTGTTCTTGCAATATTTGCAACACAGGAATAGCGAAAGCTGCCGTTTTTCCAGTTCCTGTTTGTGCAATTGCTAACACATCTTCTCCTTTAAAAATTGGAGGTATGGCTTTAAATTGTATATCGGTAGGGCGTACAAATCCCGCTTCAGCAAGATTAGCTTTTATTTGAACAGAAAGCTGGTAATCTTCAAATTTCATTGCATAGTTTTTTTGTGATGATGCAAAGGTAAATAGAAGTTTGATATATTGGGTTGTTCAATTATTATTTTCTCAAGCAAATTGTATTTTAACAAATAATTAATTATGGTTCAATGAAATTGATGTAATTTTGTACTCTAAAATATTTTAAATACAATAAAATTGAAAAAACAAATTATCACAACACTATCATTTATAGTTATAGCTGTTATACTTATTAGCTGGGGTTCTAGTGGACATAGAAAAATCAACTTTAATGCTACCTATTCGTTTAACTATCAAATGTCTCAGTTTTTATCTTGGGCGAGTATGCTTCAAAATCATTCTACCGATGCCGACGACCGTAAAGATACCGATCCAACCGAAGCACCCAAACATTATATTGATATTGACAGTTATGCCATTTTCAATACCCAACATCGTATTCCACAAACATGGGATTCAATCATTTCGATTTATGGGCGTACGTTTGTGGTAAATGAAGGTATTTTGCCTTGGGCAACTTTAACCACATACGATACCTTGGTTAAATGTTTTCAACGTTCCGATTGGAACAAAGCGGTTTTAATTGCTTCTGATTTAGGACATTATGTAGCCGATGGGCACATGCCTTTGCATATTACAAGAAATTACGATGGGCAATATACTGGAAATAAAGGCATACACTCTCGCTACGAATCCACAATGATTTATACTTATAATTATCAAATTATATATTCAGGCGATACCAATTTGAATATAATCCCAAATATAAACCAATATGTTTTTGACTATATTTACAATAATTACAAATACAAAGATTCCATATTAATTGCCGATACTTATGCTAAAAACCTTGCAGGAGGCGATTCTACATCATCTGTATATAAACAAGCATTATGGAATCAAACTAAAAATTTTACCATTTCTCTTTTTAAAGAAGCATCGCATAAATTGGCTGAATTAATATATACAGCATGGATAACAGCAGGAAGTCCAGTTGTAGGTATTAATGATATAGAGGCTTTAACCGTAGTTAATTTTGAACAAAATATGCCTAATCCATTTACCACTTCTACCAATTTCCGCTTTTATTTAAATAAAAATTCACAACATATTGTATTTCAAATTAAAGATATTACAGGAAAAACCGTAGCTACTTTAATGGATGGTAAATTAAATACAGGCGAACATACTATTGAATGGACACCCACAAATCTTCCAAAAGGAATCTATTTTGGCGTATTACAAAATGGTAATACTATTTTTTCAAAGAAAATATTGTATTTATAATTCGGGAAATAATAATTTAATAATTTATTTCGTATCTTTGTTATGCTAATAAAAACATAACGAAGATGCGATTTTTTTTTAATTTATTATTGATGGTTTGCCTTTTAGGCATTTTTGCTCTTACAAATTCATGTAAAAAAGACGATGAAAATACCATTATCGTTAAAGGAATAATAACCGATGCTAATTTGAAAACCCCAATAGCAAACGCCGAAGTTACTTTTTGGGCAAGCCGAATACAAAATGCAACTTATAATTCAAATTATATATCATTAGCTACTACATATACAGATGCTAACGGAAATTATGTTTTGCAAATTACTAAGGGAAAAGATGCTGGTTTTCGTATTACTGCTGAAAAAGCAAAATATTTTGGGCAAACAGCAGATATAGTCGTTGACGCACTGCCTGCAGGAACGCATACTCTTAATTATTCAATTTATCCCGAAGCATTCTTTAAAATGAATGTGAAAAATAATACCCCCATAAATAACAGCGATTTTATTAGTTATTGGTTTTATAATACCCAACCAACAGGAGCAAATTGTTGCAACAATCTTGCTATAAATTTTACAGGACAATTTTACGAAAATACAGTAAAATGCCGCACTTTTGGCGGACAAAATATTATAGTAAAATGGAATGTGAAGAAAAATAATGTAGTAACGTATAACGAATCAACTATTTACTGCACTCCATTTGATACAACTACGTTTGATTTGAATTATTAGCGAATCAAGGGTTAATTTTTTTGCCACAAAGTTAAAAGTACTTATAAATACTTAGAGTACTTATGAATACTTATAAGTACTATAGGCA
>CAYTJB010000195.1:0-5953 GCA_964437995.1 uncultured Bacteroides sp.
AATAGCATCTTCCGTTATCTTTAAATATCTGACATTTAGCATTTAACGGACATGTCTTGCATATATTTGTATCGAAACGTGTTTTGTGGCATTGTTTGGTAGGTAAGGATAATACTTTTTGATATGGGCAAGTTACAGAATAGATATATTGTTCTTTATCAACAAGTTATTATTTTTTCTATCTCGCTTGTGCGTCCTCTAACGTCTGTTGTAATTTGGGTAATAGATAATTGCTCTAATTTCTTATCATTTTCTTCGCTTCCACAACCTCCATCGGTATGTATCTCATTCAAATCGTGTGTTTTATCTTTTATGTTATCAATCTACTTGTTCAAAATTACGCTATCATCGATATTATTGGGGTTTAGGGCTATATCGCCTATCAATTGCAATAAATTGGCTGGATTGGCTGTTTCTGTGGCGTTTATTGTATAACAAAAACTCTCTTTTTCGTTTTTCTTCCTGTAGGTTACCTGTGCATAATCTGGCGATTGTAACATACTGATATTTAACTCGGTAGATGGTTTTGGACTTATTTCTTGGTTTACAACTATAAAATGATAGGTATATTCTTTCAAAATTTACATATTATTTTGTGCTTTTATATATTTGAGTCCAGTCTAAAAAGTGCAACAAAATGAAAGCAAAAACATATATTGCTAATTATGAATACATTATGACAAAACCTTTAAATCCATTAACTTATTAACAATCAGCAAAATAACTTTATAAACTGAACCCATATCTCTTTATTACCTATATAACTATAAATTGAATGATAAATATTGGTCAATATTTTAATATACTATATATCATGATATTACGCACAGTAGTTACTAACATTTCCCTTAGCAATAAAACCCATAGTTTTTCAGCAAGAACCTTTTTAGACTGAACTCAATATTGTAATTTGGTTTCTTTTTAACAGAGTGCTGCTACACAGCTTTTTTCGCTGTATTATTATTCGTTTCTATTAACGGGACAGCCCTCCGAGCTTATCAATTTGCCTTTATTAATGGTATAACCCAATTAATCTGAATTATTTCTTTACCATTTCATTAAACTCCATAATCATTTCGTCCCATTTATCTATTTGATGGAATAATTTATTCCAAATCTCTCTATCGTACCACAATTGATTGAGGTCTTCTATTTCTTTGGCTTGTTGCTCAACCCATGTAAAATATTTTAAATTATGAATAGCTTTCCTATCATTATAGGTAAGCTCTTTCATATTGTCAGTTTTTTGACCTAATATACATTTTTCATAATCTTTGGCAGCTTGCAATGAAGAATAATCGCCTTTTTCGGCGTGTAATTCTTCAATCCTTGAAGTGTACATTTGTGCAGAATCAGTTGCCAACGTAAAAATTACATCATCATCTGTCATTTCGAAATGCTTGGCTGTTTTAATGGCTGAAAGGATGTTGCCAATACCCGAAATACCTATCAAACCTAAATCTTCAATAAATTTGTCGTCGAAACCTTCGGCTTTTAAAAATGCTTTACCGTCTTTTTCGTTGAACAAACGAAGTAAACGCATGCAATCTTCGTCGTCAATAGCTGTTACAACGTCGGTGTTTTTTACATTGTGAACCCAAGGAACATGTTTGTCGCCAATACCTTCGATACGATGACCGCCAAATCCATTCATTAATAAGGTAGGACATTGTAAGGCTTCGGAAGCCACTACTTTAACTTGAGGATGTAGCGTACGTAAGAAATCACCAGCAGCAATAGTTCCTGCGGAACCAGTAGCAGAAACATAGCCTGCTAAGCGAGTTTTTTTATCGGCAACTTGCTGATAAACTTCCTGAATGGCTTTTCCTGTAACATTGTAATGCCAAGCAGGATTTCCAAATTCATCAAACTGATTAAAAATTACGCAATCCTTACGGTTTCTCCTGATATCCCAACATTTATCGTAAATTTCTTTTACATTCGATTCACAACCTGGTGTGGCAATAACTTCCGCCCCAATTTCTTTGAGCCATGCAAAACGTTCTTTGCTCATTTCTTCGGGCAAGATGGCAACTGCGGTAACGCCCATTAATTCGGAATCAAAAGCACCGCCTCTACAGTAGTTTCCTGTTGAGGGCCATACTGCTTTATGGTAACTTGGGTCAAATTCGCCTGTGATAATACGTGGAGCCAAGCAACCATAAGCTGCTCCTACTTTGTGAGCTCCTGTTGGAAACCATTTTCCTATTAATACAAAGATGCGGGCATCAATACCGCTCAATTTCTTAGGAATTTCGAGATAATTTACATTTCCATACAAACCGCCTTTTTCTTTGGGTTCGTTTTTCCAAGTAATTCTGAACAAATTTAAAGGATTTAATTCCCATAAACCTATGGTTTTTAGCTTTTCTTTGATAGTATCTGGAATTAAATCGGGATTGTTCATTTGAGCGAAAGTAGGCAATACAATGCCTTTTTCTTTAAAACGTTTCACTGCATTATTGCGTACTGCAGGATTTACTACTTTGTCAATTATTTGTATCATTTTTTAAAGTTTATAAAGTTTTTAAAGTTATAAAGTTCATAAAGTGTTGAAAAATAATATATTCAATCACACTTTTTTGCCTTTTATTCATAATTTATAATTCATCATTCATAATTATTTCAACTCCTTTCATCAATACGTACATTTCTGCTGCGAAGTCAAAATAGGCTTCTTTTACGCAGGCAGCTTTGAATATTACCTTTCCAACTTCAAATTTTTCGCTACTGATTTCTGCGGATATTTGGTCGGTTTCGTAAATATAGGTATTGTTTGTAAAAGTAAGTGTTTTAATAGATTGTTTTTCTTTGTATATCAATACATTCCTGTCTTTTAATTTATTAAAAAAGTAGCCTGTTTCGGCATCTTTAAAGCTTTTTATTGTCAGGTAAAAATGAGGTTTGTCTTTGTATGGAGCTCCCGATGTTGGGCAAAAGGTTTGGCAATTGCCACATTCATTACAAAAATCTGCAATATTTATAATTTGAGAGGCTTGTTTAATTTCAAAAATTTTATCGTTTTCAAAACTTATGCCTGTTTCTGTTTTAATAGCTTTGGGCAAATGAATGGTTTGTGGCGTAACACAATAACTATAATTTGCAAAGTTAGGACAAACTGTAACACAAATATTACAAACTTCGTCGCAATACAAGCAGCGTGAGGCTTCTGTAATGGCTTCGTGTTCGGTTAACGGAAAATCAACGGCTTCAAAGTTTCGTCTTAGTTCAACAGGTTTTTCGTGGCTTGGTTCGCTTTTAATACGTTTCGACTTTTTAATCATCAATTCGTGATAGGTTAAGTCTTTTTTTGTAGTATTATCAATAGTTTCATTTGTAATTTTTGCAGTTTTGATAATAATTTCGGCAGTTTTTCTTCCATCGCCAATGGCATTAATGGCAGTAGCAGCACCTCTCAATGCATCACCACCTATATAAATACCGGGAACTTTGGTTTTATATTCTCCTGTAGTTGCCTTCAACATTGCTTTATCAATAAAATCAATATCCAAGTCTTGACCAATGGCAGGTATAATAGTGTCAAAGTTTAGATTAAAAGCAGCATTTTCAACTTTTACAGGCTGTGGCCTGCCATCAGCTCCTTTGCCTTTCAACTCCATTGGGGAGCAGGTAATACCTTTTACAATACCATTCTCAATAATTAACGATTCGGGAAGTGTAAGCTCAAGTATTTTAATGCCTTCTTCCATTACAGCTTTAATTTCTCCTGCATCGGCAGGCATTTCGGCAATAGTACGACGATAAATAATAGTAACACTACCATCTTCGCCTACCAAACGCCATGCTGTACGGGCTGCATCCATAGCTGTATTACCACCACCAATGATGGCTACATGTTTGCCAATACCCGTTTTCTGCTTAGTTTTAGCCAAATGTAGAAATACCAATGGGTCGAGTAAGCCTTGAACCGACTCTGTTGGAGCAAAGTCCACTTTTTTTGATAATTGAGCACCTGTGGCTATATAGATATATTCATTTTCTTTGCAAAGTGCATTAAAAAAAGCTTTATCAACCTTTTGGTTGTAATGCAATTGTACACCAACTGTTTGAATTCTTTTTACATCAATGGCAATGGCTTCGTCTGTTAAGCGAAAAGCGGGTATTACCGACTGAACCATACCTCCTGATTGCTGTTTTTCTTCATAAACATTTACCTGAAAACCAGCTAATGCCAAATAATATGCACAACTCAAGCCCGAAGGTCCAGCTCCAATTACAGCAACCTTAATTCCATGTTTTTTTTGTTCTGCATTGTTTAAACACTCGGCATTTTCGGCAATAAATCGTTTTATTTCTCTAATTTTCAACGATTCATCATAATTCATTCGTGTACATTTCAATTGGCATGGATGGTCGCAAATCATTCCTGTAACTGTGGGGAATGGATTGGTTTTTATGATTTCCTCATAAGCTAAATCAGTATTTCCGGTAACTGTATGATACATATACGTTGGAATATTCTGATTGGTAGGGCAAGTATCAACACAAGGTGCCGCAATACAATCAAAATAGCCTAAACTACGGTTTGTCTTAATAGAAAGGTCTTTTAAACTTGTTTTTTGATAATCAGAAACATCGCTTACTTTAGTTGCATAACGTTTTAGGTTTTCAAGTGCAGCCAATGCAACATTATCGGTTTGATTATTATTGTATTTTATAATAAAATCGTTGATGCTTGTTGCATTGTAGTTATCAAAAGCGTTGGAAAGTTCATCGGCATATTGTTTTAATCGCATATAGCCACCCGGCTTCAATAAATCTGTACAAACAGTTACGGGTTTTAAGCCACAGGTAATCAATTCGGGGAAGTTAAAACAATCGGCACCTGCAGAAAATGAAATATCTAATTTGCCGTCAAAATCATTTTGCAAACGGGCAGCCAATTGCACACTGATAGGATGCAAAGCCCTGCCACTCATATAATTCATGCTTTCGTGTTCGGGCAAAACACCACGAATGTTGATAGATTCTAATGTATTTGTAAGTTTTATGTTGAAATTAACCTTGTTGTTTGCAGCTTCTGTGGTTAATTTTTGGATAATTTTGATGGCATCGGGGTATTTTAAATCATGTTCAAAAGCTTCGTCGGGTACAATGGTTTTAAAACCTAAATCTTCATTTAATATTTTACGCAATTTTTCTTTTCCCAACAGCGTAGGGTTTAGCTTTATGGTGGTATGAAACTTCTTGTCTTTTATTAAATACAGCCCAATTTTTTCAATTTCATCGGGTGGACAACCGTGCATGGTGGAGAGTGTGATGTTATCAGAGATACAATCAGGAATTTGTACATCTTTTGCCCAAGGTAAAATGGATGCAATGGATGTTAGTTTTTCAGCTTTTTCGATGCTGCAATCTTTCATTTTATTGAAAAACCATTGTACATTTTCTTTCAAAATGCCTTCCATGTTATAGCCTGCACTCATATTGAAAATACACCCAACATCTTTTTTCCACCCAAACTTATGTTGCAGTAAATGAATGATAATCCACGCATTTAGGTATTGATCATAAGATTCTGCCACTTTCAATTCCTGCGACCATTCGCAGTTATAGCCTTCATCGGCAGCATCAATGCAAGGCTTGCTTACGTTGAGTTCGTCTAAGGTTTGTATAGTTTTTAATTCAATGTATCTTGCTCCGCAAAGCCAAGCTCCTACAATATTTTGAGCCATTTGACTATGTGGACCCGCAGCAACACCCAAAGGTATATCAAGCAGTTGATTATAGCGTTTTGATTGAAAACGGGTATCGGTAGGTTGATAAAAAACTTCTTTGGGAATACCTAATATTTCGCCTTGGTTTTCTTTGTGTAATATAAATTGTATGAGTTCTTTAAGAGGTAAAATAGCAAATTTATCTGTCATTTTTTAATGGTATAATTTTTATTTTTTTGAACCTCCAAAATTACATAAAAATATTAAAATGCGAG
>CAYTJB010000196.1:0-1258 GCA_964437995.1 uncultured Bacteroides sp.
ACTGCTTGATTATCTGTATGTTGTAATTATTAATACTATTTCTGCAGAAAACAGGAAAAGCACCCAATTAAGGTCCTTTTTTCTCATTTTTAGTCACACATTCTTATAAATTCTTTAATGTGTATTTTGCTTCTCTTTCTTTTGCTTTTTTAACCCATTCTGGCACCACTTTATTTAAGAATTCTTGCTTTTCTTTTTTCAATTTTTCTACATCTAAACCTATGTATTTTTGAGCCTTAGCTTTTGAGGTAATATCAGGATAATTAATAGGTTTATTAACTCCATGCAAAGCCAATATTCGTGTAGTCAATATTCTTGCTTCTTGTGATAAATTTATAGAAGTGCTTAATATTTTGAGTATCTCAATCGGAGCATGAAAAGCATTACCATGTCCTGCTGCTGCAAAATCCCAACGCCATTGTGCATGACGAATAAGAGTGAGTATCGGCTTCATTTCTATTTCTGTAGCTCCGGCATCCCAGGCTGCTTTAGCTTCAATATGAGCTCTTACTAACAACTCTTCTGCTTTATCAAGAGTTTGATGCACTTTCTGTTGACGTTCATATACATTATTTCTAAGCGTTTCTTCGCTTTCGCGATGGCAAACCTGACAGGTATTAGCAATGTTATTTAATGGACTCTGAATGTGATGATCCGTAAATTTTACACCACCTTCACTACGGTAAGGCATGTGGCAATCGGCACATGCCAAGCCCCTTTGGGCATGAATGCCCATTTTGAAAATTTCATAATCAGGATGCTGAGCTTTAATCATAGGCGTACGGCTCAATTCATGTTTCCAATCACTAAACTCGTAGCTATCATAATACTTTTCAATAGAATCTACATTCATTCCTTTATCCCAAGGAAAAGTTAAGTACCTATCATCACCTTTAAAATAGTATTCTACATGACATTGTGCACAAACTAAAGAACGCATTTCCTGTTGTGTAGCTTTTTTTATATCAATACCTTGTCTTTCAAAAGCTTCTACTAATGCAGGTCGGGAAATACGTAAATTCATAGTTTTGGCATCATGGCAATCGGCACAACCTATATAATTTACAATCTCAGCACCTTTTGATGCCCATTTACCTTTGTAAAAAGCTGCAATGCCAAATTTGCTCATCATGCGAGGAACATCCGGGCTTTTACAAGTCCAACAAGTGTTAGGCATTTTCCCTGACGTTGCAGTCATCGGAGCTTCGGTTCTTAAGGTATTTCTTATATCGTCAATTGCATAATAATGCCCTCTTGG
>CAYTJB010000196.1:1268-5951 GCA_964437995.1 uncultured Bacteroides sp.
CTCTTGGTTGACTATAATCTTTTGAAAATGGATACCCAGCCCAAAGCAGAACCAATTTTGGATCCAATTCAAGCATGTCTATTAATGCATTACCATTATATAAACTCCTAAATGAAGTATCTGCAGTCTTTAGATAAGATTCAAATTCACGTGGAAAACTTTCGCCCCAAACACTGTTACGAGGCTCTACTTGAGATATTTCTTTGGTGGGTTTGTATGCATAAATAGCTTCTGCCCTGCGTTCTATAATGGAAGAAGCAAGCAAACCCAACAAAAATACAACAAGTATTGTCGCAAAAAACAGAGCCCATCCAATCCATGGCTTTTCTTTGATTATTTGTGTAATTGTTTTCATTTGTAATAATTATTTAGTTATTTCTTTTAATTTTTCTTTTTGCATTAAATCTTTCAACCATTTAGGAACAGGACTTTTGAGCAACGGTACTCTTGCGTTGGGCGTACTCGAAAGACTATTTACTTTTCCATGAGGAACTTCTCTGTGGCAATCCCAACAATGTCTTTCGCCTTCTTTTTCTTCAGCATATTGAATACCCACAACGGAAGCAATTTTATCTTTGTTCATTAAATAATTGTGACACCGTTCGCAGTTTTCTTGAACTACTTCTTTACCTACCTCTTTTATTTGAATTACTTGTGATTCTCCTCTAAGTGTAAATATTGCAGCATGTCGCATACCATCTTTGGCTTTAAAAAAATATTTGTTTACCAAATTATTATGTGGAACATGACAATCATTGCAATTAGCGTGTTCACGGTGTGAGCTGTGAATCCATGTGGCATATTGAGGTGTCATAATATGACAATTTACACACGTTTCGGACGATTCGCCCAAGTAAGAGGTAAATTTAGAAATATAAACAATATAAGCACCAAATCCACAAGAAATCGCCAATACAAGTATTACCGGTAATTTCCATTTATCAGGTGGTATAAACTTTTGAATTATGTTTTTCATTGTTTAGTATTTTATTTTGGTATTGAAATACCAATTTTCAAAAATACTACAAATTTTCTCAATTTTTAAAAATAATCACTTAATAATCTAATTTATAAGCACTCTAAATAAAAGATTTTTTCTGATTTGTAAAACTTTTTTAATCAATTATTGTTTTTTTGATTACTAAAAGGGTAAAGCCAAAATAATGATTCAATATTCAATAAAAGATCTCGAAAAGCTTACTGGTATTAAAGCACATACTATTAGAATTTGGGAGAAGCGATATGACATAGTTAATCCTCATAGAACTTCTACAAATATTCGTTTTTATACTGATATGGATTTGAAGAAATTGATGAATGTTGCTTCTTTGGTAAGATTTGGGATAAAAATTTCTTCGCTATCAGGTCTTTCTTACGAAGAACTGAACGAAAAAATTGTTGAAATGTATCACAAACCCAATGAGTCTAATACACAAATAGATCAATTAATTGTTGCAATGACCGATTTGGATGATAAAAAATTCAATACCATTCTTTCTAATGCAACATTAGACAAAGGATTTGAAAACACTATAATTGACGTTATTTTCCCTTTCATGGAACGCTTAGGTTTATTATGGCAAACCGGCAATATTAATACCGCTCACGAACGTTTTGTGATGAATATTCTTCGTCAAAAGCTGATAGTTGCCATTGATGGAATTTATTACCAGCCTAATAAAAATTCTAAACTTTTTTTGATGTTTTTACCCAAAAGTGAATTTCATGAGATTGAATTGCTTTTTTTTAGATATATTATTCGTAAAAATGGACATAAAATTGTTTATTTAGGACAATCTATTCCTTTTTTGGACTTAAAAGAAATTATCAGCATAAAAATGCCCGATTATATTTTTACTTGTATAAATTTACCTCAAGCAGGAGCTGAATTAAAGATTTATTTGGGAAAATTATCTGTTTTGTTTTTACATCAAACTATATTTGTTGCAGGTAAACAAATAAACTGCTGCAATGAACAACTTCCTCAAAATGTAAAGAAAATATTTTCTATTACTGACTTTAAAGCTATTATTAACAAATTATAGCAAAAAGCTTTTTTTGTTCATAAAATTTACATTATTAATAAACAAATTTTATATTCTTAAGAATAGCTATATTTCTTTTATATCAATTAGTATATCAAATTTGCAGTATGTATTTTAAACTTTTTTAACAAAAAAAGTAAAAATAAATTTTATTTTGTTTAACTTTTGTATTACTTTTGTTAAACAAAATAAGAACAAAATAAAATTTATAGATATGACAGCAATAGAATTTAATCACAGTTTAATCGGCTTAAAAGACAGCCTTGAGTATTTCGCATATTCACTAACAATGAACCGTGAAGATGCAAAAGATCTTGTGCAAGATACTTATGTTAAGGCTATTACATACAAAGATAAGTTTGAAGCCGATACCAACCTAAAAGCTTGGACTTATACTATTATGAAAAATACTTTTATCAATAATTATCGCCGAAATATTAAAGCAAACACCATTATCGACAATACCGATGATTTATATTATATGAATATTCCTCGCAAATCGAATATGGGATCGCCTGAATCTGAAATATTTACAAAAGAAATACAACAAACGATTAATAAATTAGAAGACGAACACCGCGTTCCTTTTGAAATGCACAATGCAGGATATAAATATAAAGAAATTGCCGAGAACCTTGATCTTTCGATAGGTACAGTAAAAAGTAGAATCTTTTTTACCCGTAAACGATTAATGGACAACCTAAAAGAATTTAAAAACTAACATTTTGATTTGATTAATTCTGCGAAGGGTACAATAGTAATATTGTGCCTTTTTTACTTTAATGGAAGATTACTCAAAAAATTTATAAACCTCTTGATGCAATGTTTTTTCAATGTTTTTAAATTCAATTTCTGAATTTATTTCTTGCTTATACATTATCAGCATAGGAATAGCTTCTTTGTCCTTATCATAAGGTGGTTGCGTGTACGGTTCACGACAAATGCTAAATCCAAATTGTTCGTAGAACTTTATCCTTTTTAATGAAACTTCATCTTCTGGCAATTCTACTTCTAATACAATTTGACGGTTTTCTTCTTGAATAAAATTTTGTAAAATATAACTTCCAAGCCCATTGCCCCTGTATTCTTCAGATATAGCAAAATGTTCAATATACACAAATGAGCCAAAATCCCATTGGGAAAACATTCCAACCACTTCGGTTTCAAACATAATAGTAGAAAGACAAAACCGTTTATCTGCAAGCAAATCAATTACTTTCTCAAATGCTCTTCTTTCGTTGGGTGGAAAAGAATTTTCATAGATTTTTTTAATCTTTTTCAGGTAAAGTGTATCGGTAGATGTAAGTTTTTGTAGTATTATCATTTTAAAGAAAATTGCGCAATGCCAATCTCATAAAAATACTGTAATTGAGGCGATGTTGGTCGTAACCTGGTAAATTAATACTTTGGTAATAAACATTAAACGCGGGTTCAATACTTACATTATCGTTGAATTTTATACTAATACCAGCTCCTCCAAAAAAACCAATTCCAATTCCACCTTGTTTAACATCATAAGGTTGCATACCAGAATTAGGTGTATATTGCTGGCTTCCATAAACATTTACAATGCTATAATCTAAATCATTAATAATAATTCCCGATTTTTTTACCAATACATTGGTAAAATTAATTCCTCCTTCTACAAAAAAATTGGTTAATTCGCCCAAAAACCATTGTTTTTGCAAACCAACATCTATATAGGTTCTTTGTTCTTGCCCGTAAATAGGGAAATAACGCAAAGATGGTTCAGATGTAAAATTAACAGAATCAATCTCTAATGCAAATTCCCCTGTAGTATTTAATTTTGAATAATTAAATTGTATAAAAATACCTGTTGTATTGTTAAAATTATAGCGTGCATAAAACCCAATCAGCATAGAAATATCATACGACATTGTAGTTGGAACACTATGAAGTTTATAGTTACGCTCGTTTAATTGGTGTTTTATTTCATTGTAATAATATGAATTATCTATGATATATTTTATATTGTTTTCGTTAGATGGATGTCCATTGTAATACAATGCTGAGTAGCCATTTCCTTTGAGCATGCCCATATTTATACCAAAAACCAAACCACGCCGATCGGTTTCGCCAAACTCTTTTTTTTCAGTAATTAAATTATTATTTTCAATGTTTGGTGGTAATAAAACAATTTTTTTTTTTGCCGAAAATTGAGCATAAGTAGCCGATATACTTAAAAGTAACGAAAGTAATAGCAAATATTTTTTCCTTTGAATTGTCATCATAATATTATGTAAGAATTATTTTACAAACCTACGAGAATTTTTGCTTATTGACAATATAAACGTTGAATTCTATTAAAAATTTTAAAGAAAAGCATTTATGCAAAAATTATTTTTGTATCTTTGCACTCTCAAAAGATGGCCCCGTAGCTCAACTGAATAGAGTATCTGACTACGGATCAGAAGGTTCCAGGTTTGAATCCTGGCGGGGTCACAAAAAACGCCGATTATTTTATGTAATTGGCGTTTTTTATTTCTCACAGAAGTTCCAGTAATTTTATAACCTAAATTTAATTAATACCAATGCTGATTATGAATTAATCTAGAGAATTATTTCATAATTTTGCAGTGGTAAATACCGATAGACAATATGTTTAGTTCAGCCTTTT
>CAYTJB010000197.1:0-5934 GCA_964437995.1 uncultured Bacteroides sp.
GTTAGGTGCTCTTCAATCAAATCGGCTATTTTTTGTTTGCTAATCATACTTATTTTGTAATAAAAGAGGGGACTTTTAGTCCCCTCAATATCTTTTCTCTGCTGATATTCACTCAAAAATGAGATTTGAATACCAAACCCAAATCTGCTGCAAAGATAGTAATAATCTTTTAATTATGTAATTTTTTTCAAAAAATAATCTTTTTCTGTAATTTTAACAATCGTTTTGTACGTTTGCAAGTGGATAAATACTGATACAAGGCGATTTTAGGGATAAAGTATTAGATTTGCTATTGAAACTGGAGTATAAAGCGAAGAAAATATAATGTTTTGAGTTCTATGAATTAATTCTGTCAGGGTTTGTAATTATTTCACATTATAATTAATTAGGAATAGCACTAATTATTTCAGAAAGAAATTCATTAAAATCAAAATCGCCACTATCACAAAAGCCCATTCTAACTACCACTAATTTTTTTGAAGGTATAATAAACACCCTTTGCTCCTGAAATCCATTGCAACTAAACATATCTTCGGGAACATCGGGCAATTTTTTTGATTTATTCAACCAAAAATGAGCACCATATATTCCATTGGATTTACTGTTGGGCGTTTTGGAATATGCTATCCACGATTCGGGTATAATATTTTCGCCATTCCAATTGCCATTGTTAAGGTATAACAATCCAAACCTTGCCCAATCTCTGGGCGTTGCATATACATAAGAGGAACCAACGAAATTGCCTGTAGCATCTACTTCCATTACAGCACTGTGCATTCCTATTTTGTCGAAAAGTTCTTTTTTAGGGAATTCATAATAAATACTGTCGTCTCCTATTGTTTTTCTGATAATTCCTGTAACAATGTTTGTAGTTCCTGTTGAGTAATTCCAAACAGAATCGGGCTTTACAACAAATGGTTTATTTATAGTATATTCGTAAAAATTCCCATTTTTATACAATAATTTTACTACATCCGATAAACTGCCATACGCTTCGTTCCATTCCAATCCGCTACTCATTTGCAGTAAATTATTTATTGTTATTTCTTTTCTGCCGTCATTACTCCATTCTTTTATATCAACAGCTTTATTGATATCTAATTTTCCTTGTTTTACAAGTATTCCAACCAGTGCATTGGTTATACTTTTCGACATCGACCATCCCAACATAGGCGTATTTTTATCAAATCCGGCACGGTATTTTTCGGCAATAATTTGGTTATCGTAAACTACTACAACAGCCCTTGTATTTCTCGATTTTTTAGCTTTACTATCGTCAAAAGCCTTTTCTACTGCTACATCTAATTTTGCTTTATTAATATTTTGCGGGAAAGAATTAGAAAGTTTATCTCCATTGGGCCAAGGAATAGTATCGTAATTGATAAATAAAGGCTTTGAAGATTTTAATGAATTGATTTTTCTTATTTCTGCTTCTGACTTTCCTTTTGCTAAAACACATCCTAAACCATCAATGTAAATGGCTTTGCTTTTAGCCAGTCCTAAAACCTTGCTTGTAACTGATTTTTCCTGATAATTTATTTTGTTTTTCGCAAATTTAATAACCGAAAAATTCAAATCGTTTTTTTCGACAGAATCAACATTTCTATTAGAAATAAAAGTACAAGAACAAAGATATTTTGCTGAATATCCTGTTGCAACAGGAAGTCGTTTTCCCACATAACAACTACTTGTTATTAACATGAGAGATAATGCAGAAATTGTTGATATTACTTTTAGTTTCATCTATTAATCTATTGTTTAATTTTTATTCATTTATACTATATTTATTAGTTTTTTTGATAATTCAAATAAGCAAATCAAAAACAATTGCCACTTCTGAGCTCTTTAAAACTAATCTGATCTCCTTCTTTTATATTGTATTTATCGGTAAATCCCGCATTTACTTCTACTACATACATGGCATCTTTGTACGATGGCAATGATTCTTCCGATAATGGAACAGCAGATTTTTGAATAGAAACAATTTTTTTATCGGCATCCACATAAATAATATCTAACGAAATATAGGTGTTCTTCATCCAAAAAGAACGTGGCGTTGCATCTTCAAAAACAAACAACATTCCTTGCATTTCTTCCATGCTATGGCGATACATTAAGCCTTTTTCGCGTGAATATTCATCTTTGGAAAATTAGATGGAAATTGTATTTATTACTTTGTTGTCAGCATTACTAATAAAATAAAGCTCGCCTTGTTTGGTAAACGCAGGTTCTTCTTGCTCAGGTGTAGCAACCTCAACAAGCTTTTCCTTAGGTTTTTGGGTAAAATATAAAACTGCAATTGCTCCAAGTGCATGCATAATGATTAAAATAATAATATGCTTCTTTTTCATAATTCCTAATTATTTTCATAAATCAAGTCCATGTATACCGGTAAATGGTCGCTGTAGCCACCTGTGTATCTTGGTCCTGTGTATGTTCTATAAGTTCTTACGCCCATATATGTGTCATCGGTTTGCAATAAATATTCAGCTTTAAAAATATAAGCACAGTAACTTTTAACATGCCATTTTTTTGTATTTTTTGCTAATGAAGTTGAAACTATTATTTGGTCAATCAAGCTCCATTGCTCGCGAAATTTATTAGTACCAATCTTTTCTGTAGTTTTTAGTTTGCACATTAAATTATACAAATCAGCTTTTCTAACATCATTGGTATCGCATTTAGCATTCAATGTTTTTAAAATGCTTTCATCTGTTGGCTCATCATTAAAATCACCCATTATTACAATATTTGCATCGGGATTAATTGCCAAAATACTGTCCACTTTACTTCTTAAAACGGAAGCTACATAGTTTCTTTTCGGAATACTTACTGTTGCTCCACCAAATTTGGAAGGAAAATGATTTACAAAAATATGCAAGGTATCTTTGGTGGAAGTTAAACCTTTTACATATAAAATATCTCGGGTTTTTGAAGCTGTATCAAAAGGATACACAATGCGTATTGGCTGATGAGAAACTGGTATAAATTTATCAGGACGATACAGCATAGCCACATCAATACCTCTCGAGTCGGGCGAATCGTAATGAATGTATTTGTAATTGTATTTTCGCAGAGGCGTTCCACTGGCAATTTCGCTTACCACCCATTTGTTTTCTACTTCGCATACACCAATAATTTCGGGAGGTTCCCATCCACCCACACTGGCAATTACTTTGTAAGTATTGTTCAGCTTGGTATTGTATTTTTCTCTTCCCCAATGCTTCATGCCGAAAGAGGTATAATCATCGTCTTGGGTAATGCTATCGTTGTGCGTATCAAAAAAGTTTTCTAAATTATAAAACATAATGCGTAAGCTGTATTTACCACGCACATCATCGTCAAAGTCTTCCAGTGAGTTATCTTCTTGCAGAAAAGCTTTAGCAGGGGAAATTAATAATAGTAGAATAAGTAGAATTTTAAAAATCCTCATACAAAAGAATTTACGATAAGAAAACAATGTATTAAATTGTTTACGAAAGTAAGGAAATTTACAGTCAGATTTTAAAAGTTATCAAAAAAAACACTATAAATTGATAATTTTCTCGTACAATGCTTTTCCTGTTTTAATATCATTTCCATACAGCTCAAGAAATTGAACTGTTGTGTACATTTTAGGCTTGGCTGTTACAAATATTTTTGTTAAATTGGCATCAACTCCGTTTATTTTAATCAAAGCATGCGAATTTCCTTTGCTATCAATAGAAACCAATATTTTTCGTTTATTAAATGCTTTAAGGGTAACATAAATATTGCCTAAAGCCGTTTTTTCAAAGCTAAATCCATAAGCCATTCGGCGTTGTATATAATTTATTTCCGACCTTTTGCCATCAGTAGCATAATCCATCCAATAGGCATCAATCGGATTTTCTACATCTAAAGTTCCATTTTTTAAAATATTTGCATCGTAGCAAACTGTATTTTTGTTCATGTTGCGTTCAATCACAAACAAACGTTGGTTCATTTTTTTTACATCTGCATTATTTTTGCTATCATTGTCTATAGTTAGTTTTTCATTCCCCGAAAACGAGTTTCCATTAACAATGGAAATACTTAACAAGCACAGCAAGAATACCTTATTCATAAATTATATATTTTTTTATTTTTTACAAAATTATAAAAAAATGTAATACAAATTTTGAATTTTGAAATAACTATTTGAATTTAAGGTTGACTTATTATTCTCTTAGTTATAACTATGATATATTTGAAGCGTTTAAAAAATCTTCAGCCATTAAATATCCATGTGCTGTTGCGTAAATAATTGAACGCGTGTGTCCCGAACAATCTCCAACAAATTTTAAATTCTGTAATTTAGTATTGTCTAACAAATTAGAATAGAATTTGATTTCGGGTGCATATACCAAATTATCGGGATAAGCAATGCCAGGTATTACTTGGTTAAGTGTTTCAATAAAATCAACAATACTTTCGATGATTCTACGCGGAAAAGCAAGGTTAATATCGCCTAAAATGTATTGAGATTGTTGTAGAGTAGGTTGTATGCGATAGAGGTTTTTTGTTCTTTTTGAATTTTTAAAATGGTCGTAAGTTTGAAGAATTACTTTCCCTTTTCCTGCAAGCAAATTGGATAGCTTAGCAATGTGAGAACCATATCCAATAGGGTTATTGAATGGTTCGGTAAGCTGTACTGTTACTAAAATAGCAAAGTTAGTATTACGACTTTTCTCTTTCATCTTAGCATGACCATTTACAGTTACAAAATCATCGTAATTTTCAGTTACAACAAAGCCCGAAGGATTATTGCAAAATGTACGAACCATGTATCCTGTTTTGCTTTTATATTTCACTTTAAATTCATACATTTCCTTATTTAGCTCATCTACAATATGATTGGGTACTTCGTAGCGAATTCCCAAATCAACTTTTGTGTTGTCTAAAATTAATTCAGGATGATCTTTTACGATAGCATCCACCAATTTATGCCCGCTTCTGCCAACTGCAACTACCACTTTATCAAATGCTTCATTGCTATCTCCAATAAAGACTTTATTATCTTTAGTTTTAACAGACAGAATATTTTGTTCAAACCTAAAGCTTACATTTTTAAATGTTTTAAAATTTTCGTAAATATTGTACAATACCATTTTTAGTTGGTCGGTGCCAAGATGGTAAAAATCAGATGAAACAGGAGTAAATCCCTTTTCATAGAATTTTTTAAAATAATCACTATTTGTGAATGATTTGCCGGTTTCCACTTGTTTATCTTCGGTATTGTCAATGTAAAAATCAACCAACTTTTTCTGCAAAGTAAGGTCAATGTATATATCTCCGCCCATTTCCGACGATACAAATAGTTTTCCATCGGCTCGTATACCCGAAATACTCGAAGAATATATGTCTTTACTTTTTTCAAATACAACTATTTCGTGATTTTCGTTTTTCATTCTTTCGATAAAGCCTATTGCGGCTGCACCAAATCCTATAACTGCTATTTTCATTTTTATTTATTGTTAACCACTAAGTCAGCTGGAGAGGAAAATCTCCAACCTCAAAAAAGATAACTTTGCAAAAAAAACAGCGAATAAGAAATCTGATAGTAATTAGAAGTTCCATTTCTTCACTAAGTCTGGTTCGAGGCACTTTTTAAAATTTCAATTGGATGTTAAGCATTTTCTTAAACACCGTATAGGAGATCAATTTCAGAATATAAGAGCCTTTATTCACTATTTTTAATTTAACAGCAAAATTATGAAAAAAGAAGCAGAAAAAAAAGGAATCGTTAAAATTGGAACAGGTTTGCCCGTATTTAATGCTCATGCAACAGGAATTGATATAGGAGACACTATTCATTGTGTTGCTATTAGTGATGGTAATGGTGGACACGAAGTAAAAACCACTTCGGCATTTACATGTGATTTATACTAAAACGCTTTTAAATATTGTAAATAATTTGTAACTTTGTCAAAATTT
>CAYTJB010000198.1:0-682 GCA_964437995.1 uncultured Bacteroides sp.
ATGAATACACCTGGTCAAAACTCAAACGCAGTAGCCGAACTGGCATTTGGTATGATGTTGATGGCTGCTCGCAATAATTTTGATAGCTCGTCGGGTACCGAGTTGAGAGGCAAAAAATTAGGTATTCATGCTTACGGAAACGTTGGAAAATATGTTGCTTTAATTGCTAAAGGTTTTGGTATGGATATTTATGCTTTCGATCCTTTTGTAAGCAAAGAATCTATGGAAAAAGATGGTGTTAAATGTCTTGCATCTGTTGAAGAACTATATAGTACTTGCCAATATGTTTCTCTGCATATTCCTGCCAACGACAAAACCAAGAAATCAATTAACTTTGAGTTGTTATCAAAAATGCCTAAAAACGCATGTTTGGTAAACACCGCCCGCAAAGAAGTAATTGACGAAGAAGGTCTATTAAAAATATTTGCCGAAAGAGCCGATTTTAAATACGTTTCTGATATTGAGCCAGACTGTAAAGCTCAGTTTGCCGAAAAATATGTAGGTAGATTTTTCTTTACACCGAAAAAAATGGGTGCTCAAACCTCCGAAGCTAATGTAAATGCAGGTTTAGCTGCAGCTCAACAAATTGTTAATTTTATACAAACAGTAAATCCAACATCAACTACTCAGCAATTTTATAAATCATACTTACTAAATTTTAGTAGAAATCAAACTGCAGTTG
>CAYTJB010000198.1:692-5047 GCA_964437995.1 uncultured Bacteroides sp.
AAATTGTAAGTTTTATTAAGAATGGCGACAAAACCTATCAAGTAAATAAATAATACCGAAATAAAATATGTAATAGTCCTATTCACTATTACTCTTAGGACTACTTGCCTGACGGTAGTCAGGTAACATATTTAATGTTAAATATTTCTTTATTTCTAATCGGCACTATATCCTAAATTTATTTGGATTAATTTATAATTCATTTTGGTATAGTATATATTTACACCAAACACTTATATATGTAATAGATGCCCCATTTTTTCTTGCTTAGTTTTTAGGTATTCAAAGTTAAATTCGTTGGGTTCAATAATAAGCGGGATGGTTTCTACTATTTCTATTCCGTAAGCCGTTAAGCCTACTTTTTTAACAGGGTTATTGCTTATCAATCGTATTTTATGGGCTTCTAAATCTCTCAAAATTTGAGCACCAATACCATAATCGCGTTCGTCGGGTTTAAAACCAAGTTCTTCATTGGCTTCTACGGTATCTTTTCCTTGTTCTTGTAAGTGATAAGCTTTTAGTTTGTTCAATAAACCAATCCCTCTACCTTCTTGATTCATATACACAACAATCCCTTTTCCTTCTTTATCAATCATTTCCATTGAACGGTGCAATTGTTGACCGCAATCGCACTTATACGAAGCAAAAATATCACCTGTAACACACGAAGAGTGAACTCTTACAAGAATTTCTTCGTTCTTTTCCCAACTTCCTTTTACTAAAGCTAAATGTGTATCTCCAGTGGTTAATTGGGTATAAGCATGTAATTTAAAATTCCCGAATTCGGTAGGTAAGTTTACTATTTGTTCTCTTCTAATAAGACTTTCGTTTTTAATACGATAAGCTATCAAATCTTTGATTGTAATAATTTTAAGATTAAATTTTTTAGCAGTTACAACTAATTCGGGCAAACGAGCCATAGTGCCGTCTTCGTTCATAATTTCAACCAAAACGCCTGCTGGAAATAAACCTGCCATACGAGCAAGGTCAATAGTAGCTTCGGTATGCCCGGCACGCTGAAGTACACCACCTTTTTTAGCTCTTAATGGGAAAATATGTCCTGGTCGTCCATAATCGGAAGGTTTGGTATTGGAATCAGCTAATGCTTTAATAGTTTTAGCTCTATCGCTTGCAGAAATTCCTGTTGAGCAGCCTTGTCCTAATAAATCAATAGAAACCGTAAATTGAGTTTCGTGTGCCGAAGTATTATTGGAAACCATCATGTGAAGGTTTAACTCATCGCATCTTTCTTCGTTAACAGGAGCACAAATTAATCCTCTACCGTGCATAGCCATAAAATTAACTATCTCAGGAGTAATAGTTTCTGCTGCTGTAATAAAATCGCCTTCGTTTTCGCGATCTTCATCATCAACAACAATTAATACCTTACCTCGCTTGAAGTCTTCTATAGCTTCCTCTATTGTATTGAGTGTATATTCCATCGTTTTGTTTTCTTCCAAAATATTTGCAAAAGTAATGTTTTTAATGTACTGCAAGAATGCTTATTTGCTTTTTTTTAATATATTTTTAAAATATCGTAAATGCCATAAAATATGGAAAACAGATATTACTGTCATTGCAATACCTATTTCAACATGCCAATATAGCACTGTTTTAAGCCAATCCATAACAAAATTATAATTAATTTGAATCACTAAGAAAAATCCAAACAAGCATGACACCAAAAATGTTAGCAAAAGCAGTATGTTCCAAAACCTTCGATGGGTTTGTTTTTTTATCCATCCAAAAGTTGCTAAAAGCATTGTTAATAAATACAAACCAACTGTTGTAATCGAAATAAATAATAAATCATAAGGTTTTGTATTGGTATTTTGTAAAACTTCTGGCTCTTCATAAATAAAATTTGTATCTTCTTTACTCAAAGAATCAATATTTATAGATTCTTTTGAAACTATTTTTTTTTCAATATTTTCAACTTCTGCAATTTTTTTCTCGTTTGATTTAAGAAGCTTTTTTTTGAGGTTTATTATTTTACTCAAACTATCTTTTGTGAATAAATTTACTTTTGCTTGTTTGGCTTTTGCAATAGAATCAGTACAAGCTTGCACTCTGCGAAAAATATCTTCTGTAAAAGCAGTATAATCGCAAAATCCATCTTTATCATTATCAATATACCTGCCACATCCATAACTACAATTAGTTCTATTCTGAGGACATTGGCTATATAAAAAATAATTTTGAAATAATAGCATTAAAAAAAATAATAAAAATAGCTTTTTCATTTAAAAGAAAAATATTTAAAATTTTGTTGCAAAAGTACGTTTTTATATCAAATTCTAAATATACTTTTACCTTTAAAAAAATATTTAGCTTTGCACAAAAAATATTTATTGATGAATGAAGATTGGATGATAATTGTAAATCCTAATGCAGGAAGCCGAAAGGCTGCAAGGGATTGGAAAAAGATAAAGCATATAATTGAGAAATCAGGAATTGCATATCAAGTTATATTTACAAAAGCTGTAAACGATGCTATTGAAATTACACAAACTGCTATTGATAATGGATTTCGCAATTTTATAGCTGTGGGTGGCGATGGTACGTTGAATGAAGTTATTAACGGTATTTTTAGTCAACCAGAAATAGAAACTTCGGCTTTTAAAATAGGAATGATACCTGTTGGAACCGGAAATGATTGGTGCAGAATGTTTAACATTCCTTTTGATTATCAAAAAGCTATTGATATTATAATAAGTAATACTACATTTATTCAAGATATTGGTAAAGTTAGCTTTCAAAAGGGTAATGATACTAAAGAGCGTTATTTTATTAATGTTACAGGCTTGGGATATGATGCTTTGGTAGCAAAGAAAACCAATGCACAAAAAGCAAAAGGTAAAGGTGGTAAATTTTCTTACTTTTTAAATATCTTTACTTCTTTATTTTATTACAAAGACGAAAAAATACGCATCATAGCAGACGAAAAAATCATAAAAACTGATTTGTTCAGCATGAATGTAGGTATATGCAAATACAATGGTGGTGGCATGATGCAATTGCCCAATGCTATTGCCGATGATGGCTTAATGGATATTACTGTTATTAAAAAAGTGGGCAAATTTGATTTGATAAAAAATATTAAGAAGTTATACGATGGAAGCATTACAAAGCACCCGAAAGTAATTGCATTTCAAGCTACTGAAGTAAAAATTGACTCTGACAATAAAATTTACATTGAAGCCGATGGCGAATCATTAGGACACGGACCTTTTGTTTTTAGTATTTTGCCCAAAGCACTGAAAGTGATAGTTGGATAGGAAGTAGTCGCTAATTGTTAATGGTTAATTAATGATGAATTGTAAGCTTTATTAGTCTAAAGAAGTAGAATTTTGAAAATTAATAATTGTATCTTTGTAAAATGAGAATTAACCTAATAAGAAAAACTAATTCAATAATTGAATGGGCAAAAACTAAGCTTAGCAAAAAACAATTTATAATATTTTCAAGTGTTATTGTTGGGCTTTCGGTTGGGTTGGCTGCCATAGTTTTAAAAACATTTGTTCATTATATTTTTATTGCTGCTACTTATAAAGATTTAGGTAATTTTAAATATATTTTTCTTTTACTCCCAATTGTCGGGATATTTCTAACCGTTTTGGTAGTAAAGAGGCTATTAAATGGCAAACTCGACAAAGGTTTATCACACATACATTATGCAATTGCCAAAAAATCTAGCATTGTTCCCCAAAAACAAATGTATGCTCAAATACTAACAAGTTCAATAACTATTGGCTTTGGTGGTTCGGCAGGGCTTGAAGCTCCTATTGTAATAACAGGAGCAGCCTTTGGAGCAAATTATTCTAAAACTTATCGTTTAACGCACAAAGAACGGACTTTGCTTTTGGCTTGTGGTATTGCTGCAGGCATTGGAGCAGCATTCAATGCTCCTATTGCCGGCGTTTTATTTGCTTTAGAAGTTTTGCTTATTGACATAAGTATTTCGGCATTTACACCAATTATTATAGCATCAGCTACTGGTGCATTAATTTCAAAAATAATATTACAGGGCGATATACTTTTATCGTTCCAGTTGCAACAGGCTTTTGATTATAAAAATGTTCCCTACTATATTCTTTTGGGTTTGTTGGCAGGTGGTGTTTCCGTTTATCATTCCCGTGCTTTTTCAAAAATAGAAAGCCTATTTAGCAAGGCACCAAATAGAATTTATACAAATGTTGTGATTGGAGGAATTGCATTGGCTGCACTCATTTTTGTTTTCCCTTCCTTATTTGGTGAGGGTTATCAAAGTATTAAAGTGCTTTCGGCTCAACATCCCGAAAATTTATTAGACAATAGTTTGTTCCAGGGTTTTAAAGATAATCAGTGGTTTGTAT
>CAYTJB010000198.1:5057-5931 GCA_964437995.1 uncultured Bacteroides sp.
TATTAATATTTGTAGGTAGTTTGATATTTGTAAAAGCTATTGCTACAGGATTAACGCTTGGTAGTGGTGGAAATGGCGGAAATTTTGCACCTTCGCTTTTTGTAGGTTCGTATCTTGGTTTTTTTGTTTCGAGGTGTTTAAATATGTTGCACTTAACGAATTTGCCCGAAAGCAATTTTGCAATTGTAGGTATGGCTGGTATATTGAGTGGGCTTTATCATGCTCCATTAACCGCAATATTTTTAATTGCCGAAATTACAGGTGGCTATACATTAATGATACCTTTAATGATTGTTTCTTCAATTAGTTATGCAATATCAAAATCCTTTGAACCTTTTTCGATGGACACAAAAAAACTTGGCGAAAGCGGAAAAATATTTACATTAGACAGAGATCATAACATTTTAACTACTATTAGAACAGCTGGTTTAGTCGAAACAAATTTCCAAAAAATATCGCCAGATGATACTTTGGGAAGTTTGGTAGAAAAAATCTCAAAATCCAAAAGAAATATTTTTCCAGTTGTCAACAACGAAAATAAATTATTGGGTATAATTTTTCTTGATAATATCAGAAACATTATGTTTAAAACAGAAATGTATGATACAGTAACAGCACAAGAATTAATGGTAAATCCACTTGCAACTATATCATCTATCGATACGATGGAATCGGTAATGAAAAAATTTGATGAAACAGCTGCTTGGAATTTACCTGTTATTGACAACGAGCAATATGTTGGATTTATTTCTAAATCAAGCGTATTTACAAGCTATCGTACAAAATTAAAAGCAACTACAATATCGTAATAATACGATACGATACGGTATCTGTAATAGTCCAATAAATTGGACAACTTGCCTGACGGCAGGCA
>CAYTJB010000199.1:0-1811 GCA_964437995.1 uncultured Bacteroides sp.
GTATTCCTGGCAATACCAATGGTGTAAATACTGAATTAGAAAAAGCATGCCGCGTAGCAGATTACATCGAATTAGGCGAATTGCTTGCTATGGATGGACTTCAACGCAACGAATCATGCGGCGGCCACTTTAGAGAAGAATACCAAACTCCCGAAGGCGAAGCTTTAAGAAATGATGATGACTTTAAATTTGTGGGTGCTTGGGAATATAAAGGCAACAACCAAGATGCTATTTTACATAAAGAACCTTTGAATTATGAATTTATTGAAGTAAAACAAAGAGATTATAAGTAAAAGTACTTAGAAGTACTTATGAATACTTATGAGTACTTGGAGTGCTTAAAGTTATTATAAAAATACTGTACAGTTTATTTATTTTGCTGATATGTCATTTTGTCATTCCGAACGTTAGTGAGGAATCTCATGAAATTAAGGTATTTATAAGCACTTTTTCTATCATAAAGATTAAAAAACGGAATTAACATAAAAAATTATCAATTATGAATTTTACATTAAAAATTTGGCGTCAAGAAAACCCTAAAGCTAAAGGTGGGTTTCAAACATATAAAGTTACTGATATTTCTCCCGATTGCTCTTTCTTGGAAATGTTGGATATTTTGAACGAAAGTTTGATAGACAAAATTCAATTACCCATTAATTTTGACCACGATTGCCGCGAAGGAATTTGCGGAATGTGCAGTTTGTACATTAATGGTCGTCCACACGGACCTGATGACGAAGTAACTACTTGCCAATTACATATTCGTAAGTTTAAAGATGGCGATACCATTACTATTGAGCCATGGAGGGCAAAACCCTTTCCTGTTATTAAAGACTTAATGATTAACAGAAATGCTTTTGACGAAATTATTCAGGCGGGTGGTTATGTATCAGTTACCACTGGTGGCGTACCCGATGCCAATGCTATTGCAATTAACAGAGAAGATGCTGAATTAGCAATGGATGCTGCTGCTTGTATTGGTTGTGGTGCTTGTGTGGCGGCATGCAAAAATGCTTCAGCAATGTTATTTGTTTCGGCTAAAGTTTCTCAATTTGCACTATTGCCACAAGGCAAAATTGAAGCCAAAGAAAGAGTAAAAGCTATGGTTGCCAAAATGGACGAATTAGGTTTTGGAAATTGTACCAATACTTATGCTTGCGAAGCCGAATGCCCTAAAAATATTTCAGTAGCCAATATTGCTCGTATGAATAGAGAATACTTGTGTGCTAAGATAGTTTAACCTTCTATTTCTTTATAAATTTACCACTTGTAACTTTTCCTTTATCTGTTTCAATATTGTAATAATACAACCCTGATGTATAATTGCTAATTTGTACAGTATTACTTCCTGCTACAAGTTTTATATGCATCATTATCTGCCCCATATTATTAAAAATGGAAAGTTCGCTGTTGTTGCTTTCTGTAGTAAAAGTAATTTCATTAAAAACAGGATTGGGATAAACCAAGATTTGTTTTTCTTTTAAAATATTTGAAATATTGAGACTACCAATGTTACACTCAAATTGATTTTGATTAGCAGTAGTTCCATTACCAAGCTGTCCAACATAATTAGCCCCCGTTGCACAAATAACATTATTTTGATATTTTATGCCCATGCTATGAAAACCGTAAACCATAGAATTATACATAAATCCCGTAGAAGCAGCAATATTTTTCCAATTATCCTCAATTCCAATTTTTACAGGAAAATCAAACTGAGTAGTATTTCCGTTTCCTAATTGTCCATAATAATTAAAACCCCAACCCCATAGCGTTGAATCATTTTTAATAGCAAATGCAAATGAAGAACC
>CAYTJB010000199.1:1821-3041 GCA_964437995.1 uncultured Bacteroides sp.
CCGTAATATTTTTCCAATCGTTTTCTGCCCCTATTTGAACAGGAGCTATTTCTGTTGTTGATTTTGAATGTTTAGGATTAGCACCAATACCTAATTGTCCGTTGCCATTAAAACCCCATGCCCAAATACTACCATCAGTTCTTAAAGCAAGCGAATATTCAAAACCTGCTGAAACCTTTGCCCAATTAGTGTCTGTACCTATTTGTTTTGGGATGCTATCATTCGCTATTGTGCTATCGCCTAATTGTCCGCTGCCATTAAACCCCCAAGTCCATAGTGTTCCATTGGTTTTAATAGCCAATGTATGAAACCCGCCAGATGCTATCTCTTTCCAATTTGTATCACTACCTATTTGTGTGGGAATATTTTTATTAACAGTTGTACTATCACCTAATTGTCCTGTATAATTATATCCCCATGCCCAAAGTGTACCATTATTTTTTATTGAAAAGGTATTAATTTGCCCTGCATATATCTTATTCCAATCGTTTGCATTTCCAATTTGAATGGGTAATGAGCTATTCGTATTTGTACCATTACCCAATTGCCCATTTCCATTCAATCCCCATGTCCATAGTGTTCCATCATTCTTTATTGCTATGTTATGCAATGCTCCTGCAACAACATCTTTCCAATTATGGTCTGTGCCTATTTCAATAGGTGAATATTCAGTGCTTAAATTGCCAATGCCTAATTGACCATTGCCATTGAAACCCCATGCCCACAAAGTACTATCTGAGCGTAAAGCTACAGAGAATTCTCCTCCACATACAACTTTTTGCCAAGTTTGAGCAAATAAACTAATTTGAAATAAACAGAGTAAAGCAAAAAATATAAATTTGTTTTTCATTTTTTTAGCGAGTTTTAAAGAGAATGTGTTTTTTATTTATAAAGAATTTCCATATTGTTATTTGTAAATTTAAGTAATATTTTATCAATTTCATCGGATGAGATATTTCTGAGGTCAACTCCTAATGGAAAAGCATAATAAAACCGAAACCAAAAACTTTTCTTTATCACATCTTTATTTAATTTAAAAATAATACCATTCTTTTTTTGATAAAACTGAATTTGTTTAATATTTACATAATTAAAAAGAAAAGGTGAAAATATTGTTTTAAAAACGATTTTATTGTCATAAAAAGTGATAAAAGCTGATTTTTGTATTATTCTTTTTATCAAAAAATATAAAACTAATAAGAACAAAATATCCAAAAACC
>CAYTJB010000199.1:3051-5320 GCA_964437995.1 uncultured Bacteroides sp.
CCAATCGATATTATAATTAGTGTCTTTTCTAATAATTGTCCATATTTCAAAATCCAATAAAAAATAATATTTGGTATAATAATCGAAAGAATTAAAACAAATAACCTTTTAATTAAAATTTCTTTTTTGTCAAAAATTTCTATAATCATAATTACTTTTTTAAAAGAGCAGCGTTTTTTAAAAAACTATATTTAAGTGCTTTTCAGAAAAACACTACTCTTAATTTTAATATAATAAAATGTGATTATTCACCGGATGTAACCCAATATCCAACGCTAAATCTTGCAACAGATAATGAAGATAAAACATAACTATAATATTCTTGGCCAACTGTAGAAATAATAATATGCTCATATCCCTTGGTATATTCAAGAAATTCTTCAAAAGATTCTCTTGTAGATATTTTAGTAAAATAAATATTCATAATTTCTCTATCGTAAGAGTCTTGATAATTATTATTAATGAAATTGGCAATGTTATTTGCTTGGTATGGTACATTTGAATTTTGTATTATACCATTATAAGCAAGTGTAAGAATATCTTCTCTTTTAAGAATTAATGAGTTTTCATCTATACCATTGATTCTCATATATTCATTTAACAAGCTATTTAATATTTCTTTACTAATTTCTGATTGATTTCCTTTTACATAATAATTAAGTAAATAATTGTGATTTTTCCCAATAAAATCAAATTTATTTTCTGAATTAGAACATAAAGGTTCTATTTCATATAAATATTTATTGTCTAAAAGAAGTGTACTTTTCATATTTCTCGCCGTGTATATAGAAGCTCCAGCTCCAGATAAACACCCTGCAGCACCTGCAACACCCCATACAGCAGGAGCTCCTGGTGTAACATTTAAAAGACTGGCAGTACCAACAACTGCTCCAGCAGTTGCCGCTCCAGCCGTAACATCTGCACCAGCTACTACAATAACATCTTTGCATTTCTTTTTAAAACGCTGCCACCAAGATTGTTCCTTTTGGGTAACTTCAATTCTAAAATTCTGAGAATATTGCTTTAAATCAAGAATCAAAGCTTCTTTGCTATTTACTTTTTTATTGTTATCTACTACAACATCTTTTTCGCAACTACCTAAAAGCAAGGTTGTTATTATTAACATTATGCTTACTATTTTTATTCTATTGTTCATTATTTATTATTTATTATTTATTAAAATTGTGTTTTAATTTTATTTTTTATTTACTTTCCACTTTCGCAGTTAAGCTATTACTGCACTTGGGCAGTAAAATCGGCGGTTAAAATTTTTATGCTTGGCATAAAATAAAAACTTTTTGATTTATATATTTTTGGCTATAAGTCTTGCTTTAAAACTTATAGCCAGCACTAATACATATAAAATATGCCTGTATATACACTAATACAAAAATATAGTTTTGAAGTTAATGTTGTCCAGTTTAATAATTTTACAGTATTATAATAACTTTTGTACATAAAAAAAGCGTGAGGAGTTGTTTACAATGTATTCTGAGGTCCGACCAAGAACCTTGTCCCACAAAGTAAAGCAACGCTCACGCTTAACGTGAGCGTTTTGCTTACTTTTCCTGCGGGACTTGAAATTTGGTCGGTTTCAGAAATACAGGAAATTGTTAGCTAAACGCTATATCTTTTAAAAATTCATTTCTTAAATTTTATTCATTAACGCTGCAAAATTAAAAATATTTCTGAGAGTACAAACATTTTTCTAAAATTTGCATAAAAAACAAGAATAAGTTCATTAATGATGTTTAACAAAGAAGTATAAACTCCTTTTAAAATATTTTATACTCCTTTTTTATTTTATTTGGTGATATAATAAATTATTATTATAATTTTGTTAAGCAAGTCATCTGTTAACTATTTAAAATTAGTTATTTACTACTAAGGTTGTGTTTTAAGTTATCTGATAACTGATGAACTTATGCTTGTAAATTAACGAGGCTGTCCTTTTTGAGACAGCCTCGTTTGTTTTATATCAATTATTACAAGCAGTTTTTATTGATTCAATAATAATTTGATTTTTTGTTTTAACGGTTGGAGTTCTGTTTCGATAGTTGCCCAAACAATTTCATCTTTTATCTGGTAATAACCATGAACCAAAATATGTCGCATCCCAATCATATCATTCCATTCAATATCAGTATGGTTTGCTTTAAAATCTTTGGTAAGTAAATAAGCAGCTTCACCAATTATTTCAAAATTTTTAATTACAGCAAAGCGTAATATTTTATCCTTTTTATACACTTCAAACGACTTATGCTCTACA
>CAYTJB010000199.1:5330-5920 GCA_964437995.1 uncultured Bacteroides sp.
TAATATGATAAAGACGTTCGTTATTCTTTGGCTTTCCTCTCATAAATCAAGATTTTTTCATTTTCAGCAGATTTTTCAGCAAATTGTTTTAATTGTCCTTCTTCAACCAAATCAATTTTTTTACCAGTTAGCTGCTGCAAATCATTAACAATATGAATATATTTAAACAGTGTTACTCTTGCATCAGAAGTAAAATCAATTAAAATATCAATATCGCTCTGCTTATCTTCTTCTGCACGAGCATAAGAACCAAATATCCAAGCCTTTTCTATTGGTTGATTTGAAAAATATGCTGAGATTTTATTTACTAACGCACTATTCATAAGGCTTAAAACAAATTAAATTCATTAAAAACAGAAAACAAAGATAATACATTTTGTAAATTTATAATAAAAATATTTTTAATATGCCTCTATTCTGTTTTCGGCTGTGTTCATTTCAATTTTAATAGCAATTTTATATATCCGCATACTTCTGATGCCTATTTAAAATTAGTTATTTGCTACTAAAGTTTTGTTTTAAGTCATCTGATGTCTGATGTCTGATAGCAATGAGATAAAATGTTTGTTATTCTTTGGGTTTTCTCCTTT
>CAYTJB010000200.1:0-969 GCA_964437995.1 uncultured Bacteroides sp.
AATTGCCAACACATACAACAATGCACAAATGATAAGTTTCTTCACTCGCCATGCATCGGTAATATACAGCATTATACCGGGCGATGAGTGCAAAAGCCATGCATCATTTTTAAAGAAATTTGGTGAATACTATACTATTTGTAACCAACAATAAGCTAACAACCCCCCATATACATGATACCACAACACGAAGTTGATCGCATTAGCGAACTGGATATTTACACCGTAATAAGTCCATACATGCCACTTAAAAAACGTGGTGTAAATTATGTTGGTTGTTGCCCTTTTCATGGCGAGAAAACGCCAAGCCTTTCGGTAAATAGTGCAAAAGGTATGTTTAAATGCTTTGGTTGTGGTATAGGTGGCTCGGCTGTTAATTTTGTAATGGAGCACGAAAAATTAACATACCCGGAAGCTTTAAAGAAAATAGCTAGTGATAATAATATAACTATTACCGAAATAGTACAAACCGACGAACAACGCAAAATAGCTATAACCGAAAATGACCGCAAAGAAAGCATCCGCATAGCTATGAATAAAGCTTGGCACTTTTACCAAGAAAATTTGAAGCTTAGTACTGAAGCCGAAAAATATATGCTTTCGCGTATTCCTTTAAAAGAATTTTGGCAAATGATAGGTGTAGGCTTTGCACCCGATGGCAATGTATTTAAAAAATATGCACTTGAAAATGCCATTAGCTCAAACATTTGTATTGATGCCGATTTGTTGGCAGTAAGTAATAAAGATTCGGTATTCGATAAGTTTCAAAACCGCTTTATCATTCCTCTGCACGATGCACGTGGTAATATTATCGGCTTCAATGGACGCGACCTTACCGGCGAACGAGACGATAAATATAATAATACCAAATATTATGTATTGTAATAGATGTTTGATATAACAGAAGTAAAATATTTATCTGAATATACAATAACACCGTCATATTTATTTCTATTTTGAATAACAAAG
>CAYTJB010000200.1:979-1797 GCA_964437995.1 uncultured Bacteroides sp.
AAAGTAAATACTTATATGGCTTAAACTATGCGTACAAAAGCATTCAGAAGCTAGGCTTTACATTTTTGGTTGAAGGTAATATTGATTGCCTTACACTTCATGCAGTAAATCATTTAAACGCTGTTGCCGTTGGTGGCTCGCAACTTACCGATGAGCAGGTTGTGGTACTTAAAAAATATACCGATACTGTTTGCATCATACCGGACAACGACAAAATAGGACAGGAACAACTTGAAAAATGGGCAACCAAACTTATTGAAAGTGGCTTTACAGTAAAAGTACTTGTACTACCAATTAATGATAAAATAAAAGATGTGAATGACATGTTTTGTCATTACAACATGTGGGAGCCATCAATAAATAATATTGATGATGATGGCATAATACCTTTAAACTTTACATTATATCACAAAAAATATGAGCACGATTTTATTATATATTATGCTCAAAAGGCTTCCAAACTAGAAAACATACAACAACAAGGTATTGCCGTGCGCAAAATATGCCATTGGCTCACCTATTTCGATTCGGCAATAGCCGATGCTTACATTAACGAACTTGGTAATGTATGGGGCCCAAAAGATAAATATAAAAAGAAATACAAAGAGCTTGCCGATAAACTAAAGGACGACGACAAAAAAACAGGCAAACCCGATAAGCCTAAAGTACCCAAAGAGGTTGACATGGATGCCTTTGTAAAATATGGCTTTTACGAAGTAAACAACAAATACGTGTTTGATACCAGTAAAGGAAATATTGAAGGCTCAAATTTTATAATGAAACCATTATTCCATATAGAAAGTGTAATGGATAGCCGA
>CAYTJB010000200.1:1901-3545 GCA_964437995.1 uncultured Bacteroides sp.
CTTCTATCTTCCGGCTTTTTCAGATATTTATAAAAATGAACATAAGCTATTTTTAAGCGAACGTAGTTTTATTTTTAAAGAAAGTGACATTACTTGGGATTCTATTAGCCACAAAATAGTAAAAGTATATGGCGACCAAGCAGTAATAGGTTTATGTTTTTACATAACTACTTTGTTTGCCGATGTGGTGGTACGCAAGTTCAATTTCTTTCCAATACTTAATTTATTTGGCCCCAAGGGAGCAGGTAAAACAGCCTTGGCAAATTGCTTATTACAGTTTTTTGGCACCATGCCCGAAGGTCCTAAATTACCAACCACAAGTTTGCCATCCGTAGCCGAATATGTTGGTGGTTTTAATAATGCACTGGTAAATTGCGATGAGTATAAGAATAGCTTAGAAGTTGGATATATTGAATTTTTAAAAGGATTGTGGGGGCGTATTGGCCGAACGGTTAAAAACATGGATCGTGATAAGAAGAAAGAAACATCGTCGGTAAATTCGGGCATTATACTCACAGGACAGGAAATGCCTACGGCCGATATAGCCTTATTCAGCCGTATATTATTTGTAGCATTTTATAAAACCGAATATAGCACCATTGAACGCCGTGAGTTTATGGAGCTTAAAGAATTGCAAGACCAAGGATTTAGCCATATTACTTGCCAACTACTCGAATACCGACAAGCATTTATCGATAACTTTGATAAGACATATAATGACGTTTGCACCGAGATAAATACCAAACTTAAAGGTGTAATTATTGAAGACCGTATTTATCGCAACTGGGCTGTAATTATTGCCGGATATGCTACAATAAAGAATTTTATTAAAATGCCAATCCCTTATGAAGCATTAATGAATATGACAGTTGACTTAATGAAGCAACAAAACATTGAAACCAAACGTGGTAGTGATGTAATGAACTTTTGGGGCATTGTTGAATATTTATATCGTGAAGGATTAATTGAAAATGAAATTGACTTTAGAGTAGAGCAACTAAGCTCACTTAAAATTGGCGATAAACTAATTGAGTTTGCCGAACCTACCGATATACTTTTTATTGATCATACAAAAACATTTATGCTTTATCGCAAACACGGTAAGCAAACTATTGAACAAGTGCTGCCAATCCCGACTCTTCAATATTACTTGCAAAACAGTAAAGAGTTTTTGGGATTAAAGAAAAGTATTGCTTTTAAAGTACGCGATGTGGTAACTAAACAAATATTGAGCGACGACAAAAACGAGCAAGTTGTATATGGTGAGCCCGAAAAAACAAAGAAATATAGAGTAACAACGGCATATTGTTTTATATATGAAAAATTGGGAATAAACATTAAACATTCCAATTCGGAAAATGAAGATATGTGGCAAAATTCGGTTGACGATTTATTGGCTTTTGATAGGGAAAAAATCGGCAAAACGCAGGGTACCTATTCAACTGAGATAGGTCACCTTGCTAAAGTGAATTCCAGCCCAATAGTGGTGGGGGCTACAGCACCGTTTTAAAAACAGTAGCAAAATTTTATAAGCACAAAAACATGAACTACAACAACTACACAACTACAAATATGAATATCAATAAATTACATAAAAAAAACAAAACTACAAAGAACTACAATGAACTACCAATTGATTTTTTT
>CAYTJB010000200.1:3555-4448 GCA_964437995.1 uncultured Bacteroides sp.
CAGCACAATAGAGGTGGGGGTTACAACACAGTTTTAAATTCAGAAGTAAAATTTTACAGAGAGAAAAACATAAACTAACACAACAAACACAACTGACTAAAGGAAAACTAAAAAGATAACTATAACTAAATACAACTAAACAGAACTAACAATAACTAACAAATGATTTTTTCGGAAAAAGTTAGTTTTAGTTAGTTGTAAAAAAGGCTTGTTAGTTTATATTAAAGTACAGATTTATACCGAGTTAGTTGTGTTAGTTGTGTTAGTTCATAAAATACGTGTTTTGAGTAAATAAAAATAAAAAAAACGCACCAAAAAAAGAGTAAAAAAATGGACTATGAAGACAAAATTTTTAAGTGGTTAAATGAAGATTTAAAACCGGGTACCAAAGTGCAAATAAAAACACTTACCAACCAACCCGAAAAGTTCACTAAAGCAGTGAAGTTTTTAATGGATTGTCGATATATAAAGGATATATCGTTTACGAGTGATTATAGTTGTATTTATAAATCTGAATTTTAAAAATTATGAATTATTATGCTATTCCGGGCTTTGTTGTTAGTATGGGCGAAACAGTAGTAACAAAGGATAAACTAAAAGGATTAATAGAGTATATATGTAAAATGCATGACGGCGATATTAATTTATTTTATACAAAAACGCGAAAACGCGAAGTAGTAACAAGTAGGCAAACTGCAATGTATGTTCTTAAAAATTTTACAAAGCTAAGCTTGGCTAACATTGGAAAGTGTATTGCTGATAAAGACCATGCAACAGTTTTACATTCATTAAAAACCTACAATGATTTGAAGCTATATAAAGATGTTGTATTTTTGCAAGAAGTAAAAGATATTGAACTATCTTTATATAGAGCTACTAGACCGGATTTGGAA
>CAYTJB010000200.1:4458-5907 GCA_964437995.1 uncultured Bacteroides sp.
TGCTGATAAAGACCATGCAACAGTTTTGCATGCCTGTAAAACAATAAACAATTTGAAAGATTCTGATAAAAACTTTAAGTTGATAATTGAAAATATTGATAACCACGCAAAAATGATATTATGTCGAACCATTGCATAGATGTTGTATGTATAGAATGTGGAGCATTATATTGCATAAGAGGTTGCCATAGTGTTTACTTCTTATCAACTGCCGAACTAAAAGCAAAATTAAAATCAACAATCCGTTTATTTAAGCTAAACGAAAACTGTATGTATTGTAATAAACCGAGTGTATACTTTCATTAAAAAACAATAAAGCAATGAAACAACTAAGCTATAACGACTTGATACAATTGAATGCAACAATAGAAGCACCAATTACTCGCGAAGAAAAAATAATGTATAATGCTTTGAAAAATGCCATACTAAAAACTCAAATGAATCAATATCAAGAAAATTCAATTTGTCCGATGTGTGGTAATTACAGGTGTGAGATACATAATAATTGTGTAAGAAATAATTATTAATTAAAACCAAACACATTATGAAACCAAACAAACCAAACGAGCTAACAGTACTAATACTTGCCTTGGCAATAATATTTGTAATAATCATTTATTTAATTGCTCAGTACTATGCAAAAAAGACATTCTACGAACGTGAAAGGGTGGAGTATAGTGAGGTGAGTAGAGCGTAGAGTGGTCAAAAGTATATTAATTAAAAAAAATGAAAACTGAAAAATTATCCCACAAGAACGAAAACGGCAATAACGCTAACCGTTTGTTATGCCATGTTTTTTATTTTACTATTGAAGACCAAAATTATTTCAATTGGCAAACAACAAAATCATGGTATTGCAGTCTTTTTCATCTAATATCAATAAGATGGCAAGGATTTAAACGACAAACTGGAAAATACCCACATGCCAGCAAAGCAATAATTTATATTAATATCATTTTTATAAGGCTTTCATTCAGAATTGGATTGCAGAATATTTCTTGGGTTAGAATCCGAAATGAAGAGCTTTATAATTTAAAATGCCGTTTTTTAAATTGGCGAAGGTATCCGCCGTTTTAAATATGGCCTAACGTACCGCGATTAGCGAAGTTCATTAACAAATTATAATATGGAAAACAAAGAAATAAGAATACAGGCATTAAGGGTGCTGAACGAACATTTTAAGCACGAAGGCATATTAGGATGTTTGGAAGATGGGCAAGTAAGATTAGTATTGGATGCAATGATAGAATTTAGTCAATTTATATGGCGTGATTATTAACTTTTAAAAACATAAATATGAGATTCATAGCTTACAATTTTGTTTCAATATGCCTAATAGGATTAGCAGCATATTTAATTTATCTTAATAGAAGTGGTTGGGGATGGGTTGTTTTTGCAGCTATTTTAGTTGCTGTAATGCCATCGAGTAAAAAAGAAAAGTCGAAAGAT
>CAYTJB010000201.1:0-3962 GCA_964437995.1 uncultured Bacteroides sp.
AAAAATTAGGAAAAAACGATGGAACGAAGCAAACTCAAATCAGACTCAATCAATTAGATTGCTTCGTACCTCGCAATGACGACGTTGTGGGTTGGTCTTCGGTCTTCTGACTTCCGACTTCCGACTTCCGACTTCTAACTAAAAAATAATTAACAAACAAATAAATCAACAAAATGAAAAAAACAATCACACTTCTAATGATGCTTATGTTAATTTCTTATAATAGTTATTCTCAAAGAGATATCCAACCAGACAGTATTGAATATTGTTGGTGGAGGCAGATTTTTGATTTTAAATTATCAAATAATCAATATTATTTTAGTGAATTTAAAATTAATACTCCCGTAGAATCAGACTCTTTGATATTTAATTCATCAAAATACTTTATGAATTTCCCAGTAATATTAGACTATACAGATTCCGTGAGGTTTGCAATAGTTTCGAGAACATTAAAATTTTATAAAGAACCTATTTTATACAACTATCCGAAACCATTCATCAGAATAATATGGCTAAGGTATAAAACACCTATCTTAATCACATTATTATTAAACAATGACTCAACAAATGTTATTTATAAAGAAACAAATGGTTCATTGGATATTCATGGGAGTATTACCAAACAAAAAATAAAATCTTTTCCCGCTGAAATAATCACTAAATCTTTCGAAAAACTTGAGAAGTCTGATTTTTTTAACCTTAAACATGGTATACGTTTTTGCCATGAAGATAATGAATTGATGGGTACTCCAAGCCTATTTATAGAGGCGTTTGATGGGAAAAGGTATAATATTATAATATTAAATGAATGCAATCTTGATTATGATAAATACAAATGTATTAATAATATAATGAAATTTATATTTAAAATAATGAAATTACCTAAGTTTAAAATAATTTCAGCTTATAATTTTCCTCAATAATAAGTAGATAATTTAATAATATTTTTTTAAGACAAAAGAAAAAAATCTTGCTCTACACAACCAACATTACAAACTGATAAAAATTAGGAATTAGGAAAAAAACGATTAGCGAAAATTAGCGTAATTAGCGGATAAAAAAGCGATTAGCGAAAAGTATATTATTAGCAAGGCTTTTTTGTTGAATAAATTTTTAAATTTGAAGTAAATCTAAATTCTAATTAATGTATCTTTGAGGATTATTTAATTAGAAAAACAATATTTGTTAATCAAAGGGCAATAGATAAAAGAATTTAAAAATTAAAATCTAAAAAATATGAAAACAACAAAATTATTTGGTAGCGTATTGGGCTTATTCCTTTTAATGAATGCCTCTGCATTTTCGCAAGATTTAAAAACAAATTTGGCAGCATTAAAGCAAAAAATTGGAGAGGTAAAAATAGACCAAACTACTTATAGGCAGTCGTTTGAAGCACTTGATGCAGAAAAAGGGAAAATTAATTATACTTCAATAGAAGTAGATATTAATGGAAAAGCAAAAAAAGAAAGTTACGAGTTCTATATCTCTGATATTGACAAAAATACAATTATTCGCAACACTTCTGGCAAAAAACTTTTTTTGAGCGTTTCAATTAATAATAATCAAAAGTTTATAAAACATTTTGTTGAAGACCAATTAGATAGCTATGTAAATAAAATTGATATTCTTATAGCTACTACTGATATTGCTCAGGAAGTTACAGATTTAATTAAAAACTCAATACCTTTAATAAAAACAAACGAAAAAAGCTGGGCAACTAATACAGACGCTTTAACATGGTTGAAAACCAATATTGGCCAGGTAACTACCAAATCAGGTATTTCTGCTCAATCTTTTAGTTTTAACGAACGCAAGAATTATTTAGCAACCCTTTCAATTAAAAAAACTGATGCTAAAGGCACTGTAGTTGATGAGAAATATGAATTTAATGTGCTTGATATCAATAAAAACAACTTAACTGTAAAAATTAGCGGCACTCAATTAGTGGTAAATCTCGAAATAATTGGCAACGAAAAATACATTAAATGTTTCAAAAACAACGAACTACAAAGCTATGATAATAGTCTTGAAATTGTTGCACAAGACATTGACCAAGCTCGTAATATTATCTCAGCCTTTGGAGTAGCTATTACAAAAAGCAAGGCTAAATTTCAAGAATTTACAGGAATACAACAAGCAATAGACTATCTTAAAAGTAGCGGTTCTGATATTAATATTGATGGAAAATTGTACAAACAAAAACTTGATTTTGTTGCAGGACAAGGATGTAAAGCCGATATTACATTAACTGAAACGGATGCAAAAGGAAAAAGCGAAGAAATTGTAAGTAGTTTTTATTTAACAGATTTAGAGGTAAATAGCTTAAATTTTAAAGTTAGTGGTAAAAAAGTAATGCTAATTTGTAATACCAAAAATAAAATAGAATTTATTAAAACATTTAAAGACAAGGTATTGCAAAATTATGAAAAAAATATTGAAGTTTTTTACTCAGATATTGAGATAGTTAGAGAAGTAATAGAGGCATTCAAATATTCCTGTAAAGCATCAGAACTAAAACCAATGACATGGAATAGTGTTTCGGAAGCGATTTTATTTTTGAGTTCAAAAATTAAAGGAGAAACCATACTAACCGATCAATATAAACTTACTTTAACAGCCGATGCCAACGAACCTTATAAGTTAGAATATGTAAAAAGCAAAACCGATGCTAAAGCAGTTGTGGTGGAGAATCAATTTATTCTTTATCCTTATATGCTTGACGCAAATACCACAAAAATTAAGTCGTCGGGTAAATACTTGAGCGTGATTGCTACGGTAGCCAATAAAAATTCTTATGTAAAAGTTTATAAAGATGGTAAACAGCAAAGTTATGATAATGAGTTAGAGATAATGGCGTATGAATCAAAACAAGCTAAAGATATAGCCGAAGCTTTAAAATATATTATTGCAAATGCCAAACCAAAAGCAAAAGATTGGAGCGACAAGAAAAAGAACATGGATTATGTAAAAAATAATATTGGGAATTTAAAAGGCGAAGGCATTGAAATTAAACAAAAAATAGAGCTAATTGAAGGCAATCCATGTAAAATAAATCTTACCGTTAACACCATAGATGATAAAGGAAAAACGCTGGAAGAAATTTATGAATTTAACCTGTCGGACATGAATAAATTGATGGTTGAATACAAAATTAGCGGTAAAAACGTAAATATAAACTTAGTTTGTAAAAACAAAGAAAAATTTATTAAAGTGTATAAAAACGGGCTACAACAATCATACAGTGCCGATGTTACTATACTTGATGATGATGTGGAAGATGCTAAGAATCTGGCTGATGCCATTCGTAGCTCTATAATAATGTGTGAACAGCAGTAAAAATAGGTAGTCCATTACATTTTACACCCTGCTCAGCGTAGCATCTTGCTACGCTGTATAATACACAGGCATAAAAGGAAAAAGCCCTGTCCAAAATGCCATAAAAACGAAAAAATAGTTTTGCAATATTGGTAAAAAAATAAAAAGAGGCATTTGGGTATAAGAGGTTTTTACATTATATCATAAATTTTGATAGGCTCAATGTCCGCAAGGACATTGAGCCTATCAAAATATTCACTACTCACTGTTTTTACCTATTTCATTTTTCGAGCTATTCTATTTGATTTTTTTCTTTGTAGCCTTACTTTCATGGCATACGTAATGTAATACATAGCCGGCACAAAGATAAGTGTAAGAAAAGTAGCAAAACTTAGCCCAAAAATAATTGTCCAAGCTAATGGACCAAAGAAAGCCACATTGTCGCCACCAAAATGAATATGTGGTTTCAATTCAGTAAACAAGGTTACAAAATTAATATTAAAGCCTATTGCCAATGGGATTAGCCCTAAAATAGTAGCCGAAGCTGTTAATAGCACAGGCGTAATACGTGTTTTTCCTGCTTGTATAATGGCTTCGCGGGTTTTCATGCCACGTTCTTTTAAAACATCAGTAAATTCAACTAATAA
>CAYTJB010000201.1:3972-5856 GCA_964437995.1 uncultured Bacteroides sp.
ACTAATAAAATACCATTACGTACTACAATACCTGCTAATGCTACAACTCCCATACCTGTCATAATAATAGATATTGGCATTTGGAAAATAATAAATCCAAGCAAAACACCAATAATACTAAAAAATACTTCACTAAAAATAATAATTGGTTTGCTGATAGAGTTAAACTGTGTAATCAAAATAAACATGATTAAAAATATGGCTAATAACATCGCTTTACTTAAGAAACCCATTGTTTCTTCCTGATCTTCTTGTTCGCCAGTAAGTTTAATTTCTATGCCATTCTTTTTAGTAAATTTAGGCAAATTTGTATTAATTTTTGCTACAATTTCGTTGGCATTGTAACCTGTTAAAACGTTAGAAGAAATAGTAATTACACGTTTCAGATTTTTACGAGTAATACCACCATACGCATTTTCGTATTTCAGCTTAGCAACCGATGATAAAGGAATCTGGCGTAATAGTCCTGTGTTCATATCACGAAAAGTGATAATCAGATTTAAAATTCTATCTATGTTTTTGCGGTGTTCTTCCTTGTAACGCAATTGGATAGGAAATTGATCTTCGCCTTCGCGGTATTTAGAAACTTCTTTTCCCAACACAGCGTTGCGAATTTCCATGCCAATTTGTCCGGTAGAAATTCCCAAATGATTGGCTCTTTCGCGATCAATATCAATAATTACTTCGGGTTTTCCATTGTCGAAATTTGATTTTAGTTCTTCAATACCTATTATTTTTAATTCTTCAACAAACACTTTAAAATCATTTGCTGTTGCCATTAAATCTTCTATGTTTTCTCCACTTACCTCAATATTAATAGGTTTCCCTACTGGAGGTCCGTTTTTATTTTGATCAACTGTAATTTCTACACCAGGAATTCCTTTTACCACTTCACGGATTTTATCAAGATATATAGCCGTTGATTGCCCTTTACGTTTAGCAAATTCAACAAAAGCAACGGATACTTTTGCCATATTGGTAGCTGAAGTATTGTTTTCAAAAGCATCTTCCGAAGCATTAACCGCCACATTTGAAATTACCGATTCTACAATAGCGTTTTTGTTGCCAATTACGCTAAATACACGATTTTCGACCATTTTAGTAATTGAATCCGTTTTTGCAATATCAGTACCCACAGGCATTTTAATATAAGCATATATAAAATTAGGATCGTTGTTAGGAAAAAAAACTACTTTTGGCTTTGCAATTCCGGTAATAATAATAGTAACAAAGAATAATGCAAATAACGACCATAATAATTGATACGGACGACGTGCTTTTACAAAGAACCGCAATATTCGTTCGTACTTATTCATCATTGCAGGAATAAATTCGTGCTGAAAGCGAAATAGAACTTTGCGTAAATAAAATTGATGCAACATAAATATAATGCCGATAAAGATGGCAAAATTTCCAATGCCAGGCAAGCCTAAAAGATGGAATAATATTCCTATTGCAACAAAAATCCCTGTAATTGTCCAGATTTTCTTTTTGCTAAAATGATGATCTTCGTCATCTTCGTGTTTCATAAACGAAACAGCAAACACAGGGTTAAATATATAAGCCACAATTAATGAAGCAAACAAAGTAATGATAAGCGTTACAGGAATAAAATACATAAATTTACCTATAATACCGGGCCAAAATGCCAATGGGAAAAATGGAGCTAATGTAGTTAGGGTTCCCGATAAAATAGGAACAAACACTTCCCCTGCTGCATATTTTGCCGATTGCTTAATATCGAGTTTTCCCTTATGTTGCTTAAAAATACGATGCGTATTTTCAATTACCACAATGGCATCGTCCACTACAATGCCTAATGCAAAAATAAAAGCAAACATAACTAACATATTCATCGAAAAGCCAATTCCTGGCATCACAATA
>CAYTJB010000202.1:0-339 GCA_964437995.1 uncultured Bacteroides sp.
GTGGTTTCAATGTAATCTGTAGGAATAAGAAAATCTGTTTCTTTTACTTTTCCTTTTTCAACTGTTTTTGCAATACCTTTAATAGTAATTTTTGGAGCAACTACCTCGAATTCTAATGCAACACCTTTTAACCCATGAAACATATCGTTTCCAAAATTTGTAGCTTCAGCACCTAAGTCCTCAGTATAATAAACTGTAATTTTTGCAGCACTACTTTCGTCTTCGTCTTCTTTAACAGGAGCTGTAATTACAGCTTTTTTAGTTTTGTAGCCTAAAATTTCCTTGCCATCTTCAAAATATTTAATATCAGTTCCTTTATTTTCTTTTTCTACATCTTCT
>CAYTJB010000202.1:448-5832 GCA_964437995.1 uncultured Bacteroides sp.
CAATTTTTAATGTGTTTTTCATAAAATTTATGTGTTAATAAATAATTTGTTTTCTTTTAATTGAATGCAAAAATATATAATTTTTGGATAGCTACAATATTTTTTTATATTTCTTTTGTTTTTACAAACAATACTTCGGTAAATTTTTATTTTATACTGTTAAGAAACAGTTATACCAATCCAATTGTAGCAAAGTTTTTTTTGCAAACCTGATTTCATTCAGTATAACTCAAAATGCAAAGCATTAGTTATCAGTAGTTTATTTCATAAAACTTGTTTTTATAATGTGTTAATAATAAGACTATTACAAAAACCTAACAAGTTATTGTAATTTACCAAATCCCGAAATTTCTTTTTCCCAGTTTAAAATCTTTGTTGTATTTTTGAAAACTGAAAAGGAGAACAAAATTTTGAAGAATATTTTAGATGAATTAAATGAGGCTCAACGCAAAGCCGTTGAAGTTACCGAAGGTCCCATAATGATAATTGCCGGAGCAGGTTCTGGAAAAACACGTGCACTTACCTATCGTATTGCATATTTACTAAGCAAAGGTGTAGATCCTTTCAATATTCTTGCATTAACCTTTACCAATAAGGCAGCCAAAGAAATGAAAGAGCGTGTACACCAATTGGTAGGCAATTCAGATGCTCGCAATGTATGGATGGGTACTTTTCACTCTATTTTTGCACGCATGCTTCGCTTTGAAGCCGAAAAATTAGGCTATCCATCCAATTTTACTATTTACGATACCGACGATACCAAAAGTTTGATAAAAAACATTATCAAAGAACAAAATCTCGACCCAAAACAATACGTTCCAAATTATGTATTGCATCGCATTTCTTCGGCAAAGAGCAGTTTGCTTTCTGCTGCTGATTACAATAGCAATGCCGAGTTGTTGCAGCAGGACAAAATGGCTAATAAACATAAGATTGGTCAATTATTTACATTATACAACCTGCGTTTGCGTAAAGCTTCGGCAATGGATTTTGATGATTTATTGTTTAATACCAACGTATTACTCCGCGACTTTCCTGAAGTTTTATATAAATATCAACAAAAATTCAAATATATTTTGGTGGATGAGTATCAGGATACTAATTATGCTCAGTATTTGATTGTAAAAAAATTAGCTGCCAACAACGAAAACATTTGTGTAGTAGGCGATGATGCTCAGAGTATTTACGCATTTCGTGGGGCAAATATTCAAAATATCCTGAATTTCAAGAGCGATTATCCCGATTTAAAGGTTTTTAAGTTGGAACAAAACTATCGTTCCACCAAAAATATAGTAAATGCTGCCAATAGCTTAATTGCAAAAAATAAAGACCAGATATTTAAAGAAATTTGGACTGATAACGATGAAGGTCATAAAATTAAACTGTTAAAAGCATCCAGCGATAACGAAGAAGGCTCTTTGGTAGCCAATTCTATCTTTGAGTTAAAGATGAATCATCAATTGGCAAACAATGCTTTTGCAATATTGTACCGCACCAATGCACAATCACGTTCTATGGAAGAGGCGTTGCGAAAGCTTAATATTCCATACCGTATTTATGGCGGCTTATCTTTTTATAAACGCAAGGAAATAAAAGATTTATTGGCTTACTTCCGACTTGTTATCAATAATAATGACGAAGAGGCTATGCTTCGTATCATCAATTACCCTACACGCGGCATCGGACAAACTACTATTGACCGTTTGCGTATAGCTGCCGACGAGAACGGCAAGAGTATATGGCAAATAATGGAAGCGTTGGATTACATTAAAATTGATATTAATCAAGGTACTAAAGCAAAAATTAACGATTTTGTTGCCAAAATAAAGAGTTATAGTATATTGCTTAAAACCAAGAATGCTTATGAGTTGGCAAAAAACATTGCCATATCATCGGGCATTATGAAAGCACTCAACGACGACGATACGCCCGAAGGTGTGAGTCGTATCGAAAATATTGAAGAATTATTGAATGCTATCAAAGATTTTTCGGAATCGGAAGTTAACATATTGAATTTTGATGAAGAAACGGGCGAAACACCTAACAATATTCGTAGTCTTGAGGAGTTTATGCAGGATATTGCTTTGTTAACCGATGCTGATAATGAAGGCGAAGATGATAACAACAAAGTGTCGCTAATGACCATACATGCAGCCAAAGGCTTAGAGTTTCCTTATGTGTTTGTAGTAGGAATGGAAGAAAATTTGTTCCCTTCCATTATGTCGGTAAGTTCAAGAGCTGATTTGGAAGAGGAACGCCGTTTGTTTTATGTAGCCATTACCCGTGCCGAAATAAAACTTACACTTTCGTATGCCGAAACTCGCTATCGTTGGGGCGACCTTAGCTATGCAGAACCCAGTAGGTTTATTGATGAAATTGACCCTGAATACTTAGACTTTCCACAAAAAAATCCAACAATCAAAAAGTTGTACGGCGAAGATAGTTTCACAAAAATTGAATCAAAACCAAGCCTGCCAATTGATAAAACTAAGTTAAAAAAAATCAATTATCAAACCAATACAACAGCTACAAATACCAATTCATCACTTATTGAAGATTTCGACAGCATACAAACAGGTATGAATGTTGAACACGACCGCTTTGGCAAAGGTAAAATATTACAAGTAGAAGGCAACGGAGCCAACAAAAAAGCCACTGTTCATTTCGAAAATATAGGATCTAAACAATTGTTGCTTAAATTTGCTAAGTTAAAAATTATCAATTAGTTAATCATTATACACAAAATAATTAACGATTGGTTTTTCTCAAACTAAAAAAGTTTATTGAAACGGATTTCAATAAACTTTTTATAAGACAATAAAATTAATACTTTCAGAAAATTTTACCGAGCTATTTTTGCAAATATATCTTCTTTTTGTATCATTTTAATTTAGAACTCAACAATAAATTCAACGCGGCGATTTTGTTTTTGTCCTGCTTTAGTTTTATTATTACCCACAGGCATTGTATCTCCGTAACCAGTAGCTTTTATTCTTGATTCTTCCACACCTTTGCTTAGCAAATAATTTTTAACAGAAATAGCACGTTTTTCTGATAAAATCATATTTTTATCCGCTTTCCCTACATTATCAGTATGCCCATTTATTAATAGTTTATACGAAGGATTTTCAAACATAATTTTAGCCACTTGATCTAAAATCGGAAAAGAAGGTTTAAGAATTACATCTTTACCTGTAGCAAATTTAATACCTTGTAATGCTTTTCTAAAAACTTCTCTAACCTCAGCTTTAACTTCTGGGCAACCATTATTTTCTTTGGTACCAAATACGGTAGGACACTTATCATCAATATCTGGAATACTGTCTTTATCAATATCCGGACAACCTTGTAATGCGATATCCCCTTTGTCTTTTGGGCATCTATCTAACGAATCAATAATACCATCGCCATCAGTGTCAGGACAACCCTGGAAGATTGCTAATCCTTTTACAGTAGGACATTTATCTTCAGCATCTTGAATGCCATCGCCATCAGTATCAGGGCAGCCTTGAAATTCAGCTATTCCTTTTACAGTAGGACATTTGTCTAAATAATCGGGTATGCTATCATTATCTGAATCAACAGGGCAACCTAAGGTATCAACTTTAACATTTATAGGTGTTTCAGGGCATTTGTCGATTTTATCCGGTACGCCATCATTATCAGTATCTTTACCTACACCATATATCCTTTTCTTTTTAACACTTGGTCCTTCATCTTCTAAAATACTCGGAGTTGCATAACGATAGCCTTGTTTGGTTTTGCCAAATAAAAGATTCAGTCCAAAATGAACACCTAAATTTTTCATATCAGCTGCATAAAACGAAGAAAAATGGTCGCCAATTAAATAAAACTGAAGTGTTCCCAAATTAATATTAAACCCAGCACCAGGGTTTAACATATTGCCAGCAACAAATGTATTGCTAAGCGTAATGGAAAACCACCGACCAATATTTCGGTTATAAGAAAGACTGACCAATGTATTAACAGACTTGTTAGCAAAATCATTACGCATCAATAAACCAAATCTGTCATTTGGTGTTAAAGAAAAGGCAACACTTGTAAAAAGTTTGGTTTTAAGAGGAGCTCTATATGAAGTTCCTTTAGAATCATCAATACCTAAAGCTTCCGTTAAAGAATCAACTAAATTATCAAAAACAGAATCGTTCAACCCTCCGCCTTGAAATGCTTGATTGATATCAAATCCGTTAAACACAAATTGTTTATTTGGGTTTTTACTTCTATATTCCTTTACATTTGATTTCCAATTTATTGAACCTAAATCAACAACACTCAAGCCAAAAGTCCATTGATTATTTAAACGATATTCTCCACCAAAATCGAATGCAAAGCCTTTATTATCGAATAGATTAGATGGTTTAAGTTTTTTTAATTGTCCATCTATATTATCCAAACTATCAAATGGCGACGAAGAATGAATTAATAAATCGGAAGAAGCCGTAAGTGCATAAGCCGTTGCATCTGTGGTTAACCAAAGATCCGATCTTTCGGTATAAACATTTGCGATGCCCAATAAATATTTGAAACGAACACCAACCGTTAGTTTATTATTTATTTCTCTCGAAAAGCCCAACGCAATTTCGGTATAGGCATTCAATCCTAACTTTGAGTCGCTTAGGTTGACTGTTTTCCCAATAAATGGTTCATTTCCTTTTAATAAAAAAGTCATGAAATCTTTGGTGTAGTTAAAATTAGTAGAAATTTTAGTACTCACACCCAATGTAATATAATTGCGTTTTACTCTAAAGCCTAACGCAAATATTTGTTCCGAAATATCGTAAGAAAGCTTATTGTTATCGGATAATGCACCCAATAATTTTTCTTTATCAATAATTAACGAATCATCGGCACGACGGGTAAATATATCGTTGTACGAAAAACTTCCATTATCTAAATTAAAACTAAATGAAGATACGGTAGGAATGCCTATATAAAATTTGCAATTGGGTAATGTTGCAGGATTAGAATAATTAGATTGAGGAATGTTATTCATAAAATAAATGACATTCCCATCTTGTGCATTCACGTTTTTATGCAATAATTGCAAAACGAATACAAAAATAAAAAGTAAAAATATTTTCTTTTTCATGCTATATCCTCCTGTTATTTGGTGTTAGCATTTATTTTAGCTTTAATGCCCACCTTTACATCTATATAATCCTGATCGAAAATTTTAATAACCTGAGGATAATTAGGCGAGTCTAATCTTGCTCTAACAAGCATTTTGCAAACATTTTTATTTTCAAGATTCCGCAAACGGCTTTTCTGCATAGAAAATTCACTCGGTTTGTATTGAGGAGATGCTATAGTTCCTGCTGTTATTATCTCACCACCATTGGTTATCAACGAATCAATTATACCAT
>CAYTJB010000203.1:0-1062 GCA_964437995.1 uncultured Bacteroides sp.
ATGCAATTAAGCAAGAACAAATTGAAAATTTGCTGCAGGCAGCCATGTATGCACCATCTGCAAATAATTTACAACCTTGGCATTTTGTAGTTGTAGATGAGCGTGCAATGCTTGATAAAATAGTAGCGGTTCATCCTTATGCAGCTATGCTCAAAGAAGCACCATTGGCTATTGTGGTTTGTGCCGACGAAAATATTGAAAAAACGGAAGCATATTGGGTGCAAGATTGTTCGGCAGCTACACAAAACATTATGTTATCAGCTTATGGTATGGGATTAGGCTCGGTATGGTTGGGCGTTCATCCTCGCAAAGATAGAGTGGAGGCTATTAAAACGCTTTTCGACTTACCTATTAATATACATCCTTTATCAATAATTGCAATTGGGCATCCCAACGAAGAAAAACCACTACCAACACGTTATTTAAAAGAAAGAATTCATAGTAATCAATGGTAAGAAAAAATATTTATATACTATAGAATGCACTCCAAACGAGAATGAATAAAAATGGAGATAACCGCTTAGCGGTTTATTAATGAACTATCAATTTAAAAAAGATCAGAAGTTTTAACCGCTTAGCGGTTTGCTTATAATTAGTGGGAGATGAATGAAATAAAATCAATATGCGTATTTTGCGGTAGTAGTACTGGTGGAAATAGTATATACGCAGAGGCTGCAAAAAGTTTAGGTAAATTAATGGTAAGCGAAGGAATTACATTAGTTTACGGTGGTGCAAAAGTAGGCTTGATGGGCATTATTGCCGATGAAGTATTGGCTAATGGAGGGAAAACAATAGGTGTAATCCCCGATTTTTTTTCAGATAAAGAAATTGCACATACCCAACTTACCGAACTAATTTATGTGAAATCAATGGCTGAAAGAAAAGCTGTTTTGGCTGAGCTTTCAGATGCTTTTATTGCCATGCCAGGTGGCTTTGGTACTTTAGACGAATTGTTTGAAATGATGACTTCTTCGCAATTAGATTTACACAAAAAACCCGTAGGAATATTGAATATCAATCATTTTTACAACTCATTGATTGCTCAGGTTGATCGTATGCAAG
>CAYTJB010000203.1:1072-5820 GCA_964437995.1 uncultured Bacteroides sp.
TCAATTTATGAAGCCTGTTCACCGTCAAATGTTATTAGACGATGAAAATCCGATAATTCTTATCGAAAAAATCCGAAATTACGAAGCTCCATCTCAAGAAAAATGGATTAGGAAAATTAAAAATGGAGAATAAAATAAAATTAGAAATTCTAATCTAAAAAACTTTTTCATTATTCATTTTTGTATCTTTGTAAAAAAATAATAAAATGCAAACGGTTATTGTTACACCTAAAAATGCTCATGCAGCTGTTTTTTTAAAACAAATGCTTGAGGATATGAATAGTGTTAAGAGTGTTAAAATTGTTGAAGATAGTACAGAAATTCCTTTTGTTAAACTATCAGAAAGTAGTCTTTTGAAAGAATGGGATAGTGAAGAAGATGCTATTTTTGATGATTGGGCAAAAACAAAGGCGATATTGTAATTATTCCTGTTCCATTTACCGACAATAAAGGATATAAACTTCGACCTGCAGTGGTTATTTCAGACCATCGTGTTCATTCAACAGGCGATGTAATGATTGTTCAAATTACATCAAAGATTAAAAATGACGGTTTGAGTATGCAAATTTTGCCTAAAGACTTAAGCTCAAAATTACCAGCAAAAAGTTATATTAGATTTCACAAAATTTTTGTTTTAGAAAATCATCTGATAAAAGGTTGTGTTTCTAAATTGTCGAAAACTGCTTATAATAAGCTTATTATACATATTGTAAATACAATAAGTTAGTCAAATAATTAAGTAAAACGTATTAAAAATCATTATTTTTTTCGCAACTTTTACCATGTCGGTGTCTTTTTCCTCCACCACTGCCATCGCCTCTGCCGCCACCTGAACCATCTCCTTTTCCACAGCTATTTGCACATTTTTTCTCCATTTGCATTTTAGGGCAACCAAATAAATCTTGATACAAAAAATTTAATTTTTCTTGTTGTTCAATTTTTAATATTTTCTTTAAATCAAGATAATGTTTAATGGTATATTGCAAAAGCAATGTTTGAGATTGCTGAATCTCATTTGAAATTTGTTTTATTTTTAGCGTATCTGGCATTTTTTCAAACAAGACATTCATTAGTTCTTTACGCTGTTCTTTCATTTTCATCACAATAGGCTCTACTGCTTCTCTCGATGCTTTTTTCATTTCCATAAATTGTGTTTCCTGTTCGGGAGTTAAGTTTAACTCTTTTTTAAAAACATCGTGCTTTCTGTGGCGAAAATCTGCATTTTCCATTCTGCATTTTCCCTTATTTACATGGTATAAAATAGTTACAATTGCCGAAATATTAATGGCAAAAGCAGCTATAACAATCCATATTAAAATTCTGTTTTTGGTAAAGTAGTTCATAATTTTGTTAATTTGATGTTAATAAAGATTCCATTTTTTCATTATTAATTTCTGCAATATAAGTTTCTTCTGAGTAAGCATTAAGTTGCGAAGTTCTTGTTTCTTCGGTTGTTAGATTAACATTGCCTGTATTGTACTGATTTCCAATTTTTATACCCGTAAAAATTCCAATTATAACAAGACAAGCCACCGCAATAGGCTGTAATAAACGCTTAGGCATAAAATTAATTGCGTTTTTTTGATGTTGTTGGTTTTCTATATGTTGCTTTAAACGAGCATAAAAATAAAAATCATCAGCCTGATTTTTTTCAATTTCAACGGCTTGTATGGTTGTTTTTACGCTTGTATAAAGACGATTGCAATGTTGGCATTCCGCAATATGCAAATCAAATGAAGTTGCCATTTCATTCGATAATTCTTTATCAATATAAAACAACATATTGTTTTCAACTTGTTTGCAGCTCATTTCTTTCATTTTTATAGAATATAGACAATTTCAAATTCATTTTCTTGCGGTATAATTTATTATATGATTCAAGGTGTAATTTTTTACCACTAAGAAAAAGTACTTATAAATACTTAAAGTACTTGGAGTACTTATAAGTACTTTAGGCACTCTAAGTACTCAAGGCACTTCAATTTTTAGTAACTATTTTTGTTTTTATAGATTTAAACCATTGATTCGTATTTATTTACTTATAGTAATTTACCAAATATTTTTGCAAATTCATTTTTGCCCTATGTATAAGTGATTCTACCGATGAAAGCGTGGTATTCATTATATCGGCTATTTGTTGGTACGACAAGTCATCAAATTTATTCAATGTAAATGCAATTTTTTGATTTTCGGGTAATTTATTAATTGCCTGATGTAAAATTAGTTTTTTTTCGGTTTCTTCCAACGCTTCGTTGGGTTCATCACTTTTGTGTGCTTTTACAGTTTGTGTTTCGTTGGTATCTTTTCCAAAAAAAGATTCTATACTTTTAACCCACTGTCTTCTTGCTATTTGTCTTTTAAAATTTATAGATTTGTTGACTGCAATTCTATAAATCCAAGTAGAAAGTTTTGCTTCTCTTCTGAATTTTTCAATAGATTCAAAAACTTCAATAAATACATCTTGAGCAATATCTTGAGCATCGTGATAATTGCCCACAAAACCATAGCAAGTGCTAATAACCTGCTTTTGATGTAGCTGAACCAATTCTTTAAATGCAGCTTCTTGTTTATTTAAAATTCCTTCTACTAATTCGTTTTCAGACATTTTTTAGCAAGATGATTGAAGTATTAGAGCATAAAAGTAATTAAAAAAACCTTGTCATCCGACAAGGTTTTTTGTTTTATTTGAAAGAAATTACATTTTTTATTTGGTTTGTCCATGCTTGCAACCATTGCAATTTCCTTTGTGATTACCACAGCCTTTAGCAGTTGCTTTTTCATTTCCGCAAAATTTTCCTTTGCCTGTTCCATCACAATTTGCATTGGCTTTGCCTGTTCCATTGCAATTTGCTTTTCTGGCTTGCTTATTACAACATGCTTTTCCGTCTTTTACTTTAGCTTCGTGTTTGTCGCAAATTCCATTTTTGTCTTTATCAACAAAATTAACAGCGGTTGTTGTTGTTTGTTCTGTTTTAACTGTTGCTTTTTCGGTTGTTCCTTTGCTTTGTGCTGATACATTGTTCGATATTACTGCAAAACCAACTACTGCAACGAATAATAAAATTACTTTTTTCATTTTCTTAATTTTTAATGGTTATTATTAATAATTATTAAATTTTTATAGTAAGACACAACTTTATTTAAAAACTTGCGGAATTAAAATAAAAAATTCTTTATCGAAATAGTATTAATCATTAAAAAGATTCAACATACATGGCTTGTAAGACATACGATGATATTTGGTGCATCCATGAAGTATAATGGCTGCTTTATGCGATTTGGTGGGGTATGCTTTGTTATTTTTCCATCCGTAAACAGGAAATTCTTTATCTAATTTTTCCATAAAATCGTCGCGATAAGTTTTGGCAAGTACCGAAGCTGCAGCTATCGACATGTAAATACCATCGCCTTCCACAAAGCATTTATGAGGAATATTTACTGTGTTTTTAAAGCGATTCCCATCAATCAAAAGTAATTCTGGCTTTATAGATAATTTCATTACTGCCAATTGCATGGCTTTAAATGAAGCATTGAGAATATTTATTTTATCAATTTCATGGTTATCAACACTGGCTACTGCAAAAGCCAAAGCTTCTTTTTCAATGATAGGTCGTAGCATTATTCGCTGTTTAAATGTCAATTGCTTTGAATCGTTCAATATTTCGTTGCTAAAGTTTTTTGGGAGAATAACAGCAGCAGCAAATACAGGACCTGCCAAACAACCTCTGCCAGCTTCGTCGCAGCCTGCTTCTATCAAATCAACAGTATAGTGAGGCTGTAGCATTAAATCAGTTAAGATTTTTGATAATAGAATCAAATATTAACTTACCATCTATATTTCGCAATGCGGGGTCGGCAGCTCTTTCTGGATGTGGCATCATGCCAAACACATTGCGACCTTGATTACAAATACCTGCAATGTTTAGCGTAGAACCATTAGGATTGGCTTCGGGTGTAATGTTTCCTTCGGCATCGCAATAGCTAAATAATATTTGATTGTTGGCTTGTAATTGTTTTATAGTTTCGTGGTCGGCATAATAGCGTCCTTCGCCATGTGCAATAGGTATTTTGAGTGTCTCGTTTTTATTGAGATTTTTGGTAATAATAGCTTTACTTTCGTGTGGAATAATAAAAGTATTTTTGCAAATAAACTGATGATTCTTATTGGCTGTGAGCGTACCGGGCAACAATTTAGCTTCAACAAGTATTTGAAATCCATTGCAAATTCCCATTACATAACCACCATTATTGGCAAATTCTATTACTTTTTCCATAATAGGCGAAAAACGTGCAATAGCACCACTTCGCAAATAATCACCATAAGAAAAACCACCGGGAAGTACAATAAAATCGCAGCCTTGCAAATCGGTATTTTTATGCCAAAGTTCAACAACTTCCTGATTCATTATTTTTTTTAAAACGTATATCATATCGTGGTCGCAATTGGAACCAGGAAAAATAACTACACCAAATTTCATCGTTTTATGGGTTTTAAAATTTTCAACAAAAGTAGTGTTTTTTATAAAATTTGCGTATTAATTTAAGTTTAAAAGAGGATGTTTTTTGTAAAAATATTTTTTGCGATACTATTAATACTTCGCATCAAAAGTATAAATGTAAACTTAATTTGGCAAAAAATATAATGGTTTTAATTTTTTTATTCCCATAAAACCCATAAATTTTGCTTGGTTAACAGGGCAAACGCATCTAATTTTTTAAAACTTTTAAAATGTAGTCATTATCCCATC
>CAYTJB010000204.1:0-5814 GCA_964437995.1 uncultured Bacteroides sp.
AATTATGCAAATAATTTAGAATAATTTTAAATTAAACTATTACTTGCTATATATCAGTTAATTATAGTTTTTTATACTTGTTTTCCTGCATGACCCTTTTTAAGTAGCCAATAATTAATCATAATAAATAACATTATATATAAACCACATACTCCCACATTAAGAACAGAAAAATCTGATTCTGCATTTTGCCCTATGAGCTTCCCCAAAGGATTGGGTACCATATTGCTTATTAAATTCATAGGTAAAAATCGCAAAACAACATTTGGTAATAAATATGAAATTAGATTTTCAATTACAATGCTATACAACAGCAATACACCAACAACAAAGCCCGATTTTTTTAACAACGAACTTAAGAAATAAGCAAGATTCAAATAGAGAAGCAAAGAAATAAAATAAGCTAACACAATACTTGAACCACTGAACAAACTAACGTTATTCTGTGAATGTCCAAGAATAAGGGTAAGTAGAATAAGAATAACAACGGCTATAATACTTATAATTAGAATTACGAGTTCTTTAGCCCATATTATTTCCCATTTACTCATTCCGTCAATTATATTTTGTCTTAGGGTTTTATTACTATACTCATTACATACAAGCAATACAATAATTATTACTAAAAAGAGTTTAAACCAACTCGCAATATATGCCATATTATTCCACACACCAGGGAAATTAAATACTGAATAACCCTGTAACATAAAGCTACTTAACGAAGGTTGTTTGTCGTTATTAATAGAAAATGCTTTTAAAATATTATCGAAACCAAAAGCAATTGGAGCTAAAAGGGCAATATATAATCCTAATATTATCCAAAATGTTCTACTAAAGAGTATTTTGTGAAATTCTATTTTAAGTAATCTAATCATAGCTAATTTGTTATTTTTAAAAATTGCATTTCTAAATTTTTCTTTTTGCTTGCAAGGTGTGTTAATGCAACCCCTTTACTGAAAAGATATTGGTTGATTTCTCCATTAGATATTTTGTGAGATAGTTTCACTACATATTTATCTAATTCTTTTTTAATATCGGCAATCATTTCATATTCTTTCAAAGCAGTGTATAAATCATCCATATTATCTGCTTTTAGTTCAAGCAATTCTTCATTGCCAAGGATTTCATTCACGTTTCCTTGAACCAAAAGCATTCCCTTTTTAATAATTGCTACATGCGAACAAACTTTTTCTACTTCGTCAAGCATGTGGCTTGCAAGTATTATTGTGATGCCTTGTTTGGAAACAGTAAGAATTAGTTTTCGTATTTCAGCAATACCTTGTGGGTCTAATCCGTTGGTGGGTTCATCTAAAAGCAATACCTTTGGATTTCCTAAAAGTGCAGCAGCAATAGCTAATCTTTGCTTCATTCCTAATGAAAAAGTTTTAAATTTATCATTTTTCCTATCAAAAAGATCTGTAATTTTTAATACCCTGTCAATGTCAGAATAAGGAACTTCCTTTATATCTGCCGTAATCTTTAGGTTTCTTTCGGCTGATAGATATCCATAGAAATTAGGTGTTTCTAATAAAGCACCAATATTTTTCCTAAGTTTATAGGAGGGTTCTTGTTCAAACCATTCAAAACTTCCCGAATTTTGTGGAATTATGTCAAGTAAAATGCCTAATGTGGTTGTTTTACCACTTCCATTTGGTCCGAGTAAACCAAAAATAGAACCTTGCTCAACTTCTAAGGAAACATCTTTAAGAACTTGCAAGTTTCCATAGTGTTTTGATAAACTATATGTTGTTAGTATTTTTGTCATTTTTTGTCATTTTAAAAATTATACCAAATAGGAGTAGTTATTACAGACTATTTTTTATTTATTATGATATTTCAACTGCATTCCATGTAAAAAATTACGCAAAAACTGATCTTGACAAGGGCGGTATTGACTTTGATTGGGGTTGCGAAAAAATGCACTTAATTCGTGTTTGCCTATTCGTAAATCTACTAATTTAAGTATTTCCATAATATCTTCATCTTTCAGATTTAAGGCGATTTTTAATTTTCTGAAAATGATGTTATTATTCAAACGTTCTTCGGGTATGGGTTGCTCTCCTTCTTTTTTGCCACGTTTATCGTTTATCAAGCCATTAAGAAAAATTGCCAATTGATTGTCGTTAAGCTCTTGGTAGGCTGGATTGTCTTCCTTTTTTAACCAATCGCTAATTTGTGCTCGCGTTACTTGATAATCGGCTAAGCCAAATATTTCAATCATTTTTGAATCAGTAAAGTCAAAGGTGTAACGGATACGGCGCAATATGTCGTTATTATTTATCATTTGTATGTTTGCTAAATATTTTCGAGTATATACAGCAAAGATAAATATTTTTGCTGTGACGTCCTAAAATAGGCTGACTATTTTTTGATGTTCAAACTTAAGAAATATTGAAAAGCAAATTGGTTTTTTCAACATAGCTTAAAATTTCGTCTTTCCCAAGCGTTGATTTAGAAGAGCTAAAAATCATTTCGGGCAAGGCTTCCCATTGTTTTAACAATTCTTTTTTGTAAACACTTACGTTGTGTGCCAATTGGTTGGGCGTAATTTTATCGGTCTTAGTAAAAACAATTACAAATGGCAATTGCATAGTTCCCATCCATTCAATAAATGCAATGTCTTTTTTTTGTGGTTCTATTCTCGAATCTATCAATACAAAGGTAGTCATCAGGTTTTCGCGGGTTTCAATAAAATCCTCTATCATCCGTTGCCATTTCGACCTGTCTTTTTTGGAAGTTCTTGCGTAGCCATACCCAGGCAAATCAACAATATACCATGTTTTATTAATTAAAAAATGATTGATTAGTTTTGTTTTTCCGGGTGTTGATGAAGTTTTCGCAAGATTCCCATTACCCGTCAACATATTAATTAAAGATGATTTGCCAACATTTGAACGTCCAATAAACGCATATTCAGGTAAATCGGGCTTTGGGCATTTCGTTATATTCTGGTTACTAATTACAAAGATTGCTTCTTTTATGAGCATTTTATTGGTGTTTTTGGTAGGTAGCTATGTGACGATGTTTTTTAATATCGTATATATCGTTGATAGTTACCAATATACCTGTTTCTTCTACTTCACCAAAATGATGATTAATAGCAGTACCAAATGTTTTCATGGTTGAAGAAAGATTCATATAAGCATTTACCAAAGGAGGAATACTCTCATTAAATCTTCTTACGTTTTTCATCAAAATACGATAATCTTCATCGTAATTATTGTTAGGAAATGTATTTTTAAGTTCCTCAATATCAGTTATTATATTAAGTGCTTTGTGAGGATATACCAAATTTTCGGGGTCAGGGAAATATTTTTTCAAAAAGAAAAGTATCATATCTCGGGCAGTAATATTAAAACGAGGATACATTGTAATTTTACCAAAAAAATATTTCATTTCGGGATATTCTAATGTAATGGCTCCCAGCCCATCCCACAAATTATCCAACGAAAAAATCCCTTTACGTATATTGTAAGTTGGCTGATAATTGGGTTGTACCCACGATCTGCCCAATTCAATAGTGTAGGGCAAATAATCGCGAACAAAGTGTTCGGAAAAATGGAAAAGCTCGGCAGTTGCACTAAAAGGTTTTCCGTGTTTATCAAATCTTATCTTATTACCATTTATAAAACGATACCCACCAATAATTTCTTCATCTTCAGGACTCCACACCAATAATTGTTGGTAAGGAACTTCTGCTGTATCGTATTCGTCAATATCAACTTCCTTGCCTGTACCGCCGCCTGCATCTCTGAAACTTACTTCGCGCAAACGTCCAATTTCGAGCATAATGTTTGGTGAATTATGATGCGTTACAATGTAAATCTCTTTATTGCCATTATTGGTTTTTCTCAGAAATTTACCTTCTGTTAATTCCTTTTTAATCAAACTTTTGTCGATAGGTAATAATATATTTTTCATTCGTAAATAATTTTAAAAGTCCTTAAAGCTAACTACTTAACTAAAAATCATATCCGATTTATTTTCAAGCGAATATACATGATTCTTTACTTTTTCAGCCCATTGATGGTCTGTAAATTTCTTGTCAAAGATAAGATATGAAATTGGTTTTCCCAAAATAATATTAACAGTTTTATTTTTTTGCTTATACATTTCATCTACCAAATAAAGCATTTCGATATTGGCTTTTAACCCTATTTTTTTTCTTAAGTTAGCCAAATTGTAAAAAAAGTTTGAATTTATACCATCAATATACACAGGAATTATATCTCGTTGGTACTGCTTTGCTTTGGTAATAAATGTTTTTTTCCATTCCAAATCTTTAATAATTCCTCCTTTTTGTTTTCGCGAAACCAGCCCTGACGGGAAAAAAAGCATCATTGCATTTGACTTAAATGCTTGTTCTAAAATTTGTATATTTTCTGTGTTTTTCCCATGTTTATTAATGGGTACAAATATAGGTTTCAGTTGCGGAAGATTCATTAATATATCGTTTACAGGAAAAAGAATATCTTTTCTATAACTACCTATTCTGCTGATAAGTGCCAAGCCATCTAATCCACCTAACGGATGATTGGATGCCAATATATACCTCCCATCTGCTACTATATTTTCCAAACCCTGCACCTTGATAATGGCACCAAAATCTTCTAAAATAGCAGTTGCAAAATCAGCCCCTATTTTATCGCGATTACGATATATGGCTGCATTTACCTCATCTACATGGATTACTCTTTTGAGGTAACTCATTACAAAGCGAGGAATAAATTTTAGGATTTTAGGATTTTTACTGCCTATAATTTTCTCTAAATCAATAAATGTTTCTGATATTTCAATATTCTGATTTTGCAATTTTGTTTCTCTTTTTAGTTTATGTTGCCACAAAGTTACAATAAACCGTTAAAATAAAGCATAATTATTATTAATTCATCAATAAAGTTACAATTGTTTTATAAAATCTTTTACAAAACAGGCTTATATATAAAAACTTATGAAATTTTATTAGAAATCCCCGATAATAAGTTAATGTGAGCCAAATGTTTGGCAGTCTTGATTTGTAAAAAGCAAAAGCTCCATTTGGGGCTTTTGCTTTTTTTATAGTAATGATTTTAATTGAATGTTTTATTAGAATATTTAAAGTTATTTTAATCTTTAATGCAACGTACTGAATAGCCTGAAGTTTTTTCACTACTACCAAATGGGAAATAGCCAAGAAGACATGATAAACTATAGTTCATAGCTCCTCCATTGAAAGAATTTTCCGTAGAAGTCCACCAATCACCCGTACTTCCAATACCAAGAAATGACCCATAATTGTCCCGACAACCACCAGGAAGAGCTGTAAATCCTGTTTCATTGGTTGCTCCATCATTAGGGAAATCCCAATGTGTTAAGCCAGTCTCTTTTAGTTTGCCGCCAGTATTATCAGTTCCCAAATAATTACTTAAAATATGTCTTTCAAAATCTGTAGGTACATGCCAACCTGTAGGGCATATTTTTCGAGCATCAACTACTGCAAACCAATTGTATAAACATCCGTATATTTTTAATTTATTTGTATCGTTCATATTATAGCAATATGCACCAGTAGTTAAATTGCTCCAAGCCGCATTATCGGTTACTGTTGGTATTGGGTCGCCATTGCGGTATCTGGTTGTTTTTAAATTTTCTCGCAACCATACTTGTGTGCCAATAGCTACGGTGTGGTAAACATTGCCATCAATATCGGTTATTGTTGCAGGAGTTGGTGTAGATGTTGGTAATGTATAAATAGGATTGCTATCATTTTTTTTACATCCACAAACTACTACTACTACACTTATTGCCAATAAAAGGCAATGCATTGATTTTCTT
>CAYTJB010000205.1:0-1243 GCA_964437995.1 uncultured Bacteroides sp.
CTTTCTACACTTAGCCCCAATTTTACTGGAGCTTCATTAGATTCATTGGTTTTGTATTTACCATATTCAGGAAGTTATCAAGCAGAAACAATGGGCGATTTGCAGGTTAAAGTTTACGAAGTTGACCAAAAAATGTTTATAGATAGCGTTTATTATTCTGATAGAGTGCTTAGTTATAAACCTACCGAATTAGCCGATTTGACATTTACACCAAAACCTACTGATAGTGTTACTATTAATGGTGTTAAATATCCACCTATGCTACAAATAAAACTAAGTGCAATTTTAGGAAATACGTTGCTTTCCTCTGCCAGTTTAACCGACAACGATGTGTTCACAAGCTTTTTTAAAGGTTTATTTATTAAAGCACTTCCTTTAAGTACATCCACAGATAATAAAGGCTCTATATTGTATTTTAATCTTTTATCGTCATTAGCCAAAATGACTTTGTATTATACAAAGGCTACCGTTAGCTCTAAATACGATTTTATTATCAATGATAAAGCTGCCAAATATACTAATTTTAATCATTATAACTATAACGGTTCAAATTCAACACTTTCTGCAACTAATGATTTTAAAAATCAACTTGGAGTGGATATTGCTCCAAACACTTCTTTAGGACAACAGAAATTATATCTACAATCAATGGGTGGTGTAAAGGTAAGTTTGAAATTCCCCTACTTAAGAGAATTGGCAAAAAACCAAAAATTAATTGTTAACGAAGCTGTATTGGTTATAAAAAATGCTGATGTTGACAATAAAAATACGCCACCATCTTCGCTAACTATTCTAAAAAATCTTGCTGATGGAAAAACAGCGTTTTTACCCGATATTTTTGAAGGTGCTTTGTTTTTTGGAGGAACTTATAGTAATGGAGAGTATAGAATGCGTATTACCAGATACTTCCAAAACATGTTAAATACTACTGATGTAGATTATGGTTTGGTTATGTTAATAGACAGCAGAAGAACTACTGCCAATAGATTTGTATTTACAGGTACTGATAAAACGTTGGCTAACAGAATGAAACTTGAATTAAAATATACTGTAATTAAATAGACGCTAAACAAAAAATTATGTGCGGAATAGTAGGTTACATAGGTCCAAGGCAGGCTTATCCAATATTAATAAAAGGCTTGCACCGTTTAGAATATAGAGGCTACGATAGTGCGGGAATAGCAATCCTCAACAGTAAATTACACGTTTATAAAACCAAAGGCAAGGTTTCTGATTTAGAAAA
>CAYTJB010000205.1:1253-2237 GCA_964437995.1 uncultured Bacteroides sp.
AACTTTGTAAAAGATAAAGACTTAACAGGAAACATTGGAATTGCTCATACACGTTGGGCTACACATGGTGAACCCAATGATGTAAATGCACATCCGCATTTTTCGCAATCAGAAAGCTTAGCATTGATACACAATGGTATTATTGAAAATTATGCTATTTTAAAAGAAGAATTAATAAAAAATGGCTACACATTTTCGAGTAATACCGATACAGAAGTTTTAATTCAATTAATTGAATACATTAAAGATACGAATAGCTGTTCAGTTTTTGATGCTGTTCAATTAGCACTAAATCAGGCTATTGGTGCTTATGCTATTGTAATTATTTCTAAAGATGACCCCAATACTTTAATTGCAGCACGCAAAGGAAGTCCATTGGTAATTGGAATTGGCGAAGACGATTTTTTCTTAGCATCAGATGCAACGCCTATTATTGAATATACAAAAAATGTTGTATATCTTGACGATGAAGAAATTGCTATCCTCAAAAGAGGCGAGAAATTACAAGTAAAAACTATCAAGAATGTTGAGAAAACACCCATGATTCATAAACTTGAAATGAATTTGTGTGAACTCGAAAAAGAAGGCTACGACCATTTCATGTTAAAAGAGATTTTCGAACAACCTAAAACTATTTTTGACAGTTGTCGTGGACGTATTCATAAAGAAATCAGTCATATATCTTTAGCTGGTATTATCGACCATAAAGATAAATTTATTAATGCCCGAAGAATTATCATTCTTGCTTGTGGTACTTCGTGGCATGCAGGCTTAGTAGCCGAATATTTGTTTGAAGAATTAGCAAAAATACCTGTTGAAGTTGAATATTCATCAGAGTTTCGTTATCGTAAACCACTGATATATAAAGACGACATTATTATTGCAATTTCCCAATCGGGCGAAACTGCCGATACATTGGCTGCTATTGATTTAGCAAAATCGCAAGGAGCTTTTATCTACGGAATATGTAACGTTGTAGGGTCT
>CAYTJB010000205.1:2247-4792 GCA_964437995.1 uncultured Bacteroides sp.
AAAACTAGCTAAAGAAAGTGGTGCATTTGTTTTTGGAGTTTGTAATGTAGTTGGTTCTTCTATTTCAAGAGAAAGTCACGCAGGTTCTTTTACACATGCAGGACCTGAAATTGGCGTAGCTTCTACCAAAGCATTTACTGCACAAGTTGCAGTGCTCACACTAATGGCATTAGCCATAGCACAAGAAAAAGGAACTGTTGATAATCAATTATTTAAAGAAATTGTTGATGAGTTAGAATCTATTCCCGAAAAAGTTACAGAAGTTTTAAAACAAGACAATAACATTAAAGAAATTGCTAAAATATTTACGTATGCTCGTAATTTCCTTTATTTGGGTCGTGGTTATAATTTCCCTGTTGCATTGGAAGGGGCTTTGAAACTAAAAGAAATTTCTTATATTCATGCCGAAGGTTATCCTGCAGCTGAAATGAAACACGGTCCTATTGCTTTGATAGATGCAGAAATGCCCGTAGTGGTAATTGCAACTAATCAAGGCACTTACGAAAAAGTAATTAGCAATATTCAAGAAGTTAAGGCTCGAAAAGGGAAAATAATATCTATCATAACTCAAGGTGATGTTACTGTAAAAGAATTATCTGATTATTATATTGAAATTCCTGAGGTTAAAGAAATGTTGGTTCCAATTTTAGCATCGGTTCCATTGCAATTATTAGCTTATCACATTGCCATTAACAGAGGTTGTAATGTTGACCAACCAAGAAACTTAGCAAAATCAGTTACTGTGGAGTAATCGGGTTTGTATTAATAAAAAAAGCCAACTTCAATGAAGTTGGCTTTTTTGTTTTCGTTAAATATGTATTATAAGCGTGCACTTACAGCATCCCAATCTACCAAGTTCCAGAAAGCTGAAATATAATCGGGTCTTTTATTTTGTTGGTCAATATAGTAAGCATGCTCCCATACATCGCAAGTAAGTAATGGTGTAAGCCCATTTCTTAAAGGGTTGCCTGCATTACTTTCCTGCACAATTGTCAATGAACCGTCATTATTTTTTACTAACCAAGCCCAACCGGATCCAAATAAAGTAGCTGCTGCTGTTGAGAATTTTTGTTTAAATTCATCAAAAGAACCAAATGATTTATTAATTGCTTCTAACAATTTTCCGGTAGGAACACCACCACCATTAGGTTTTAAACAATTCCAATAAAAAGTGTGGTTCCATATTTGAGCACCATTATTAAAAATGCCTCCAGAAGCTTTTTTTACGATTTCTTCTAAACTTGCATTTTCAAATTCGGTGCCAGGTACTAAATTATTCAAGTTGTTTACATAAGCCTGATGATGCTTACCATAATGAAATTCAATGGTTTGTTTTGAAATATGTGGTTCTAAAGCATCTATTGCATAAGGTAATTTAGGTAATTCGAAAGCCATGATTTTATATTTTTAAAGGGTTTACAATTCGTTTATTATTGTTGAATAAACAAAGAAAAGGATAATATGTTCAAACTTATTTTTCTTTTTCCAATTGCTCAATAGCTTTTAAAAATGTGTTATCTGTTTGAAGATAAATAGGATAAAATCCTTTATCGTCAAACAGATTTCTTCCGATAAATGCTTTTAGCAACACTTTTGCCTTTTCGATAGAAACTGTAAAGTCTTTCACGTTTTTATTAACACCATTTTTAGTTGCATATTCTATAAATTCATTTAAAACCGAGTTGCTAATATTGTATTTACAAATAAAATCGTCAGCATTTTTATAAATTGTAAAGGATTTCCTATTTTTATCGGTATATTCAAATGCAAATTGATAGATTAAACCTTTGTTAATTAATTGATTATAATATTCAAGGTTTTTGTCGGAGTGCAAAGGAACATAAATATCGGGCATAATGCCACCACCGCCATAAACTACCTTTCCTCTAGGCGTTTTATATTTTAACGAATCGGCAAACTTTGTACTATCTACATTTTCAAATTCTCCATTCAAATATCTTTGGTTAAGGTCGTTCATATATTCCATCATGCCATGTTGATAAGATTTTTGTATGCACCTACCGGTTGGTGTGTGATAGCGAGCTACTGTAAGACGCACAGCAGAACCATCAGACAAACCAAATTGTTCTTGCACCAAACCTTTGCCAAATGAGCGTCTTCCAATTATTGTTCCTCTGTCATTATCTTGAATAGCACCAGCAATAATTTCGCTGGCAGAAGCCGAAAATTCATCTATTAACACAACCAAAAATACATTTTCTGAAACTCCTTTTTGTGTAGCATAAGCATATTCTTTGGGTCTGTTTTTCCCTTCGGTATATACAATCAACTTGCCATTTGAAAGAAATTCATCAGCTACATCAATGGCTGCTTGCAAAAGACCACCGCCATTTCCTCTTAAATCAAGTATTAATTTTTGCATTCCTTGTTGATTTAAAGATTCTAATGCTTCTGAAAATTCTTGAGTTGTAGTTGCAGAAAATTTACTTAGTTTGAGGTAACCAGTTTGTTTGTCAACCATATAAGAAATGTCAATACTATAAGTAGGAATTACATCTCTAATGATAGTAAAATCAATCAAATG
>CAYTJB010000205.1:4802-5810 GCA_964437995.1 uncultured Bacteroides sp.
TTATCAACAATGACTCCTGCTGGAGCAAATTCTTTATCGGCGCTGGTTTCTTCTGGTTTCATTTCTAAAATTCCAGTAGATCCTTTAAATGTTTTAGGTAGTCCGAATTATTGTTATGAATACATTGGAGTTGGTAATGGTACCAGCTACGGGTCAACAAGTACTATGTATTGTGAGGGTAAACCTCGTACCAGTTATAGATACATGCTAGCGTTCTCTTTAGAGTCTTCACAAACTAATTTTCCTTTATCTGGTGGTAGTTATACTAATTGTATTCATGGGCCAGAGTTATAATAGCTATAGATTAAACAATTAATAGTAATAATAGTAAAATCAATCAAATGCTTTACATCTCTCCTAAAAATACTTACTCTTACTTTTGAGCCTTTTTTACCTTTAAGTTTTTTTAAAACATCTGTATCTTTGATGCCAATACCTGCCACATTTTTTCCATCAACTTTTACAATTCTGTCGCCGGCTCTGATACCTATTTTTTCAGAAGGTCCGCCAGATACTGTATTAACAACCATTATAGTATCGTTTTGAATACGAAATTGCACGCCTATTCCTTCAAAATTTCCCATCAAAAGGTCGTTGACATCGCTAAACTCTTCTGAAGAAATATAAACAGAATGAGGATCAAGGCTTTCCAGCAAACCAGTGATAGCTTTTTCTTGTAATTTATCTTTAGAAATGGTATCAACATAATCTTGCATTACAAAATTGATAACATCATTTATTTTATTGTATGCTTGATTTTTTATCGAAAATAAATTTTTGTTTTGCAAAGTTCCTGAAAGCAAAATACCGAGTAAAATACCTATTATTAATACAAGCGAAAAAAAAATAGGTAAATATTTATTGTTTGATTTTAAGTTTTCGTTCATATTTATTGCTTTTTTGGCAAAAGTACAAAAAAGCTGTATTATAATTTTGTAGATAAATAATAAAACCAGGGCAAACGCATCTAAATTAATTAATTATTTATTTACCTGATAATCAGATATA
>CAYTJB010000206.1:0-1716 GCA_964437995.1 uncultured Bacteroides sp.
AACGCTGGGCAACATAAGCTTACCGGCTTTGATTACAAAGGAATTAACAGCTATTTTCCCGAAAATTATTTACAATTTCATGTAGATGGCAATTTACCTGTAATTTCCAAAAAACTTTTTGATTACAACGGCTATCTTTTTACTTATTTAGAAAGAGATAAATTGTTTAGCGAGTATTATTATGGCGAAAACGAAACAGCTAAGATCAAAAGTATTAATTTATCGTTGTATGGCAAAAAAAGCAACCAATATACAACGGGATTTAATTTATCGTTGAAAAATATTGAGCACAATGTGCCTAATTTTTCTCGCAATTTTATTGATATAGATGGCGAAGCCTTAGAACCTTGGTATGCTGATGGAAATATTGCTGAATTATCTTTTAATCATAAGCATAAGAAAAAGATAAATGATGTTTTTTCTTTTACTGCTGAGCTTTCTGATGGATTGATGGTATTCAATCCCAAACAAAACAAGTCTTACAATACTGTTTATTATCAACCTACCGACACTAATTATAAATCTTTGTATTATACTGAATGGCAACACAATAGTTTTACCTCTGCTTTGTTTGATAATGCTGTGGGTATAAAGTATGAGAATAAATTTTTTGATAATTTCATTGATTTAAAAGCCAATTTAGATGTTACATTGGATGGTTTTAGTGTTGCTAACAACACTTTTTTGAAACCATCGTGGCAATTTGCTTTAGATGTAGCGTTTCAAGTATTGCCAAAAGCTAAAATATCTGTGCTTTTGGGCAAAAAACAAATTCCTTTCGATGCCGATTACATTCGCTTTTTTTCACCCGATTACATGAGCGGAAAAACCTATTATTGGCAAGATGCAAATAGCGATAAGCAATTTCAAACCGACGAAAAAGGCATATTATATACTACCACAGGAGGTAAATATCATCATCTCAGCGATAATTTACGCCAACCTTACGAAATTTATTTAGATATACCCATTGAGATACGTTCGGGGAAACGTAGTTTGTTTACCGTTACAGGGCAATATCGCCAGTTTCGCGATTTGTGGGGTATAAACTATAATGCTACTACAACAGATTATGGCTATTATACTCTTCACGAAAATGTGAGTGTTTATTCAAGTTCTCCTGTTTATGGAGCAATTTATTTTTTAAACAACGGAGAAGTGAATTATACTGCGGTAAACAATTACACCACATTAATGAAACATGGAACTAACAATGCTTCCGACTTGTTTAACAATCCTTTTTATGCCGGATTAAATCTAAAATATGAATATCAGGGTAGAAAACTGTATTTATGTGCTTCTTTTACAGCTTATATGTTGGTTGGTTTTGGTTCTATGGGTAATGGCGTTTTGCATAGCAATGTAAGCGTACTTTCCGAATCTATGGCAAATCCTAATACCTATTTTTACTATGTTGGCAGAATGGATGCCGACCGTTCCTATATTGGCAGGCTGTTGATTTCATACAATATAAATAAGCACTTAACTATGGCTTTCCAATATAAGTACAAAGATGGACAATCGTTTAATTCGTTTGGTGTTAAAACTAACACTGATTTTTCAGGAAACACGCAAATTGCAATATGGAACAACAATGTAAAGGGCGACAATCCTTTTACAGGGCAAACTTCACGCAGAGAAGATTGCTTTTACAATACCGAATTACGAACGAAATACACTTTCTTTTTTAAAGACAAAGCAATAGCAGACATAAAA
>CAYTJB010000206.1:1726-3261 GCA_964437995.1 uncultured Bacteroides sp.
TTGGATATTAACCTTACTGTTTATAACCTCTTGGATATAGGTTTCCAATTAGCCGAATCTACTTTCTCGCCAGCTACCAACGATGGTAAACGCAAAGCAATAGATATTCAAATCCCAAGAGGCTTTATGCTTTCGGCAGCATTGAGGTTTTAGGTTAAAAAAGAATATTTTTTAGGTTTACAGAGGAAAGTTTAAAAACAAAAAAGTTAAAATTCTTTATTGAACATTATTAGAAAAACTTATTTTTGAAAAATTTAATTTAAATGAAAGTTTTTGACCAAGTTGATGTTATGATTAATAAAACGTTAATGCCATGAAAAATAAATTATATCTTCTTATCGGAATGTTTTTTATTCTATTTAATCAATTTGTTTTTTCTCAAAATATTTTAGAAAATAAATATGATGTGAAGGAATATATTTTAGATTTGCAAATTAGCAATTCTTCAACGGTTATTAGTGGAAATGTAACAATTAATTCTATCGTAACTGCAAATAGTTTAGATACATTTGTTATTGAGTTGATTGACACCATTGTTGCAGCTCAAACATACATGGTTGTTGATTCTGTATTCGTGAATGGAACTTCAAACGTGTTTCAGCATCACGATGATTTAGTATGTATTCCATTAGTAAAAGCTATTCCTCAGAATCAATTATTTTCGGTTCAAATTTATTATCATGGAAATGGGCATGCGAGTACTTTGACTTATGATAATGGAATTTCTATTAAGTCATATTTTGGTAATACTCACTCATATAGCATGTCTGAATTATATGGTTCAAAAATTTGGTTTCCTTCAAAGCATGTATTAACTGATAAAGCTGACTCTGTTACTTTTTATATTACAACAGATTCAACAAATAAAACAGCATCTAATGGATTACTAATGTCAAAAACAATATTGTCAAATGGGAAATGTAGATATAAATGGGTTACTCATTATCCCATTGCTTATTATTTAATTTCATTTGTTGTGGGTCCTTATGAAGAAAAAATTACTTATACTAAATTGCCCAAAAGCCAAGATTCGATATTGATGCAAAATTTTTTAGTACACGATAATCTTTATTATCCTATTCATTTAAAAGCACTTAAAAAAACAGACGAGTTATTATATTTGTATTCTAAAAAATTGGGCACTTATCCTTTTAAGAATGAAAAATATGGTAATTGTGTTATTGGAATTGGCTGGGATGGTATGGAACATCAAACAATGTGTACTATGGGATTTGCTTTATTGGATACTACAATAACAGATTTAGGACTTTTGTATTGCTGGGGCAATGCACATGAACTTGCTCATCATTGGTTTGGCAATTATGTTACTTGTGCTAACTGGAACGATGTGTGGATTAACGAAGGCATAGGTACTTATATGGAATATATAGCTATTCAGAATCTTAAAACCCAATCTCTTGCTGATTTGTGGATGAATAAATACCATAATTATGTAAAATCTTTACTTTATGGAAGTGTATATGTTCCTGATTCGCTATTATCTCCAATTAGAATTTTTGATCCAATATTATCGT
>CAYTJB010000206.1:3271-5761 GCA_964437995.1 uncultured Bacteroides sp.
TTTAACAATTATATCAAGCCAAACAACAACATCAACTACAACTTTATTTAAAACTCATTTTGATTTAAAACTCAACTATGCAACGACTGATACAACTATAAGATTATTTCAAGGTGTAAATAAAGAAATTTATAAAATATATTTTCCTAAAACTATTACAACTATTGAAATTGACCCCAAAAGCTGGTTGATTCAAAAAAGTTTCATTAATTCCTGCAATACTGAGAAATAGTAGTTCTGTTTTTTTGATATTTCTTATTGTAAGATAAATCATCTAAGTATTTTGCAAAAAATAACTTAATTTTGGACTTTATTAAAAGCTTATTTTTGAAAAAATAATACAAACATATTGGTCTTGTGTGTTATAATTTCTAAAATTTATACAAATTCATTGATTTTATTCATCTTTTAAAACATTCTATATGAAAAAAATTCTATCAATATTATTCGTAACTTGCATTGCCCTGACCATTCAAGCTCAGAAATGTAAATTTGACTTTGAAAAAAAAGACCCATTTACGGGAAAAACAACCATAGGAATTACCGCTACTCTTGAAAAAGCATGGAAGATAGGCTTTAATAGATCTGAAAATGATTACTTAATTGGCTTAGCAATAAATTTTGCTGGAGTTAAAGAAGGTATAATTAACAAAGGTGATACACTAATGATTGCTTTAGAAAATGGAGAGCCAATAATTCTTATTGCCTCAGATAAGGCGTTACCCACCTCGGATGTAGTGGGTAGTGGCGGATACGAACAAATTCAAACATGGTATCAACCAAGGTATATTCCAAATTCTGAACAAATGCGACAATTTTCGTTGGAAAAGGTTATTGCTATAAGAGTGTATTTTGGAACAGTCTGGTATATGATTGAAATTTCTTCAAAAAACGCAGAAAAAATAATTAAAGCAGCAAGCTGTATTTTAAAATAAAAATAAGCGAATATTATTAAAGATATATGACACACAAAATGAGAAATTTAGTAAAAAGTGAGGATGCTATTAGAAAGCAATTTTTAGGCGTTGATTTTGAAGTTCTTGCTATTGGCGAAAAATCTATGGTTGCTAAAATGTTGTTCAAAGCAGGTGATTTTGCACCTTTCCATAAACACCCTAACGAGCAAAGCGGATATGTAATTTCAGGTAAATATAATTTAAAGTTTGGTGGAAAAGAATACTTGCTTTCTGCTGGCGATTCCTACTCAATTCCCGCAGATGTGGAACATTCATTAGAAATTATTGAAGCAGGGCAAGTTATTGACGTTTTTATGCCAATCCGTCAGGATTATTTGTAGATTTCCTTTTTCAATCTCGAAAAATTGTATTTTTGCTGTACCAACAGATATAATACTATGAGCAAAAAAAATATTGCATTATTAGCAGGAGGCAATTCGGGCGAAGCCGAAATTTCTTACAAAAGTGCCATCATTATTGAGCAAAATATTGATGAAAGTCTTTACAATGTGTATAAAATTTGCCTTCACAAAACCGATTGGCATTATGTAGATGCACAAGGCAATCAGCATCAAGTAGATAAAAATGATTTTAGTCTAACGCTTGATGGAGCGAAAATAAAACTTCACTGTGCGTTTATTGCAATACATGGCACACCCGGCGAAGATGGCATGCTGCAAGGTTATTTTGAATTGCTTGGTATTCCTTATACCACCTGCGATCATACAACTTCTGCTATAACATTTAATAAAAGCTATTGCAACAAAATAGTGCAAGTTGCTGGCATTAACATTGCCAATTCCATACACCTATTTAAAAATCAACCATACAGCATTCAGCATATTCTCGAAGAAATTACTTTGCCCTGTTTTGTAAAGCCTAATAATGGTGGTTCGAGCATAGGTATGTCGAAAGTAAATCATGATAAGGATTTGGAAGCAGCCATCCAAAAAGCTTTTCATGAAGACAATCAGGTATTAATAGAAGAATTTATTGAAGGCAAAGAATTAACCTGCGGTATGATAAAAACCAATGGCAATTTGCTTGTTTTTCCTATCACACAAATTATTCCAGAAAACGAATACTTTGATTATGAAGCTAAATATAAGGGAAAATCTAAAGAAGTTACGCCTGCTGAAGTGGACGAATCCATTACGATTAAAGTAAAATCAACAGCTGCTTATCTTTACAATAAACTGAATTGCAAAGGTATTGTTCGTTTTGATTTTATATTAAAAAACAATACGGAAGAGTTGTATTTTCTAGAAGTAAATACCGTACCCGGTCAATCTGCCGAAAGCATAGTGCCCCAACAAATACGAGCAATGGGAATGACTATAAAAGAAGTTTATACCATGCTGATAGAGGAAAGTGTGAAGTAATTATAAATTGCTTGTTTTGCTCTCCTTAGATTGATGACAGCTATTAAACAAAACTAATAACAAGGCAAATATAGCTAATGATTTTGGGATTTTCATAAAAAAGGTAATTTATTCATTAGAATAAAGTCTATTCAATTTTTTTTAAATGGCAG
>CAYTJB010000207.1:0-726 GCA_964437995.1 uncultured Bacteroides sp.
AATATATTCAGATTTTCATATTTATGTTTGTGAATTTGGGAGTAAAAGGGTTGATAATTTTTCATCAATTCTTTGGTAAATTTTAGTATTAAATTCATAAAATATTTATTTTTAATTCTTAAGCTCAATATTCTAATTTTTTTAAATCCTGATATCTTTTCTCCTTTAATTCTATTTGTCTTTGAATTCTGTTGGCAGCTTCTTCTTCCATTTTAATTCGTTTTTCTTCTTCTACTTTTTCCCTATCTTCTTCCTTTTTAATTCTTTCATTATCATTTTTAATATATAAATCTATATGACTATTTAAATCTGCTATTGATTCTTCATCACAAAAAAAAGAAAAACTATCTGAAGTTTTTAAATTAAAATAATTCATATTTATACTGCCAATGCAATTTAAAAACATTTTAGTGTGAAAATGACTTAAATAACGATCAATTAAAATTAAATATCTATAATTACTGTAATTGAATTTTTTGGTAACGATTTTCAAGTAATCAGTTTGTTTTAACTTTTTTAAAAATTCATTATTATCTATCCAACATTGAAGTTGTTTATGCTGTCCATCATCATTTTTTAAATATACAATTTGTTTATTTCCTTTCACATAAAAACCAGGTTCAGAAGTATAAGGTTCTAAATTTTCATCATAGTAAGTATTATCATATATGGTATTACCTTGAAACCATTCAATTTCAAAACTTCTATACTTATTTTCCGAATTTA
>CAYTJB010000207.1:736-5285 GCA_964437995.1 uncultured Bacteroides sp.
AAGCTTTTGATATTAGTTAGATTTAATAATAAATAGCTATCTCTATATTTTTTTTCAATCATATCAATGGATTGTGAGTAATCCCAAGTTTTAATCTTTTCAATATTTGTATTTTCGATTTTATTTATAAAATCAAATATTAATGAAACACATAAATCTGGATATTTAGCAATTTGTTCTTCAGCAAACCTGATAATATTCCATCCTTTGCTTAGAAAATAAATATTCCGTTTATCATCATTTCCTTTACAGTGTATCGGTTTAATTTGATTGTCTTCAGTTAAAGTATAAGGTTCGTCAATTTCAATAACAATATAACAATTCTGTTCATGGTTGATATAACAGAAATCAGGTGTAAAAGGGTCTATCTTAATATTAGAATGGAAATATTCAAAATGTTTTCTTTTTAAAAAATCAAAAAAGAAATCCTCCAAAACTCCTTTATCATTTCTGTTTTCAATTAAAGAATATTCTGGGATATTTGATATTTCAGACCTAAGAATTATAGGGTAATAATCTGGTGTCTCATATTGTTTAATATTAGAAATTATAGTTTCTGTCTTGTCAGGAGAAGTGTTTTGTGGCATAATCGTTTGTTCAGGAATAACTTCATTTTTTGAAGTTATAATAATTTCATTCGATTTCTTAAAGCCAAATAATTCCAAAATAAAGTAAATAAATTTCATAAAATAATCCCCCTTTAAGTTTATTCTTAGTTTTGAAAATAAAAGTGTAAATATACTAAAAATTATAAGTACAAATTTTACATTCTGATAATCCCTCTTAGATTCAAAAGCAAATCAATATATATTCAATCGTTAATTAAACTCAACTATTTATAAAATCAGTATAGTATAATTTCCCTTGCCAAGTATCTCTTTCTTCCAATCTTTTCTCTATTTTCTGTAGAATTTGGTCGTTGCGGATTAAGCCCCAATCAGGTCCAGCCAAAAAGCGTGGTGGTACTTCGCCTGCAAAGCGTTCAACTACAAATAACGGATTTAATCGTTCCAAAAAATCAACCATAAAATCAATGTATTCATCCAATTGAAAAAAAGCAAAATGCTCAGGATTGGCTTGATATTGCTGTTCCATAGCCGTATTTTTAATAATCTGCAATTGATGAAATTTTATATTATTTAATGGTAAGTTGGAAATAATCTCGGCTTCAGCCAACATTTCATCTCGTGTTTCACCAGGCAAACCAAATATAAGATGTCCGCCTGTTTTAATTCCTTTAGCAGCTGTTTTTTCGAGCATTTCAACCAACGTTTCAAAATTATGCCCTCTGTTTATGGTTTGCAGCGTTTTATCGTAACAACTTTCAATGCCATACTCAATTATCAGGTATTTTTCTTTTGAAATTTTAGCAAAGTAATCTAACTTTTCTTCGTCCATGCAATCGGGGCGGGTACCTATTACCAATCCTGCAATTGAAGGATATTGTAATGCTTGATTATATTTTTTTTTCAATTCAGCAAGTGATGCGTAAGTATTTGAAAAAGCCTGAAAATAAGCAAGGTATTTTTCGGCACGACGGTATCTTTTGGCATGAAATTCAATACCTTCATTTATTTGTTGTGTTATGGATTTTTCGGGAAGGCAATAAGATGGGTTGAAAGCATCGTTGTTGCAATACGTACAGCCACTAATACCAACAGTTCCATCTCGATTCGGACAGGTAAAACCTGCATCTATAGAGAGTTTTTGCACTCTTTCGCCAAAATGCTTGCGAAAATAATTGGCGTAAGCGTTAAATCTTCGTTGGTGTTGCCAAGGATAATTCATAAATTATTTTTTATGAATATTAAGAAAAAACTTTGAAAATATCTTATTGAACTTTTTCTTAAACCGTATTTTCTGCTTTTCTTTTTTTGTAATATAACCGTTAGAATTAATAAAAAACTTGTTACATTTTAGAAGTAGTTCAGAAGAACATATTATATCTACTTTGCAGTATGTCGCTGGCATTAAATAAAATGGGATACATGGAGGGAAATATGGTAGAATTAAAATATTTGCACCAACCATTGCAAGGTCAAGCCCTGTTACCCATAAATTTCTCTTCCAATCAACATATTTTATTTTACCCATTAAGAATTTGATTGATTTTGTCTTACGGGAACTATCAACCTTTAAAATAATTGAATTGTTTTTTTTATTAAAGTCTATAACAATTGAGTCGAATTGTGTTATAAGTTCTTTTTGCAGTAAATTGTCAGTTGAGTCTGTAAATTGCAAAAACACGTAAAGTGTGTCTATTCGGTCATTCTTTCTTAAAGAATTAGGTTGTCCAATTGTCATAAAAGAACAAACCATAATTATAAGTAATAAACTAATGTGTCGTGTTGTTATATAATAAGCCATAAAATTATTTATCAAATGGTTGGTCTTGATATTTCGTAAATCCAAAAATCACAACAACATCTTCTTTAGAATTAATTTGATAAACAATAGCATATCCTTTAAAAATAAGGTCTCTAATATTTTCAACATCAAAATAGATAGATTTTCGATGTTTATAAGGCATTGAAGGGATTTTATTTATTTGTTGGAATAATTCTTTTTTAAATTTCCTTGCAGCAATTGGCTTGTCTTTGGCTATATATTCAATCTGGCAGGCAAGTTTATTACTAAAATTATCTGTTACTTTTATTTTCATACTTAGAAATTCTTTCTTCTAATACATTATCTAATTCTTCCATTGTAACATATTGAGTTTGGTTTGAATTAATTTTATTTAATTCATTTTCTAAATATTTTTTTGTGGAAAGGAACGAATCGTTTTCGTCAATAATTTGAATTTCTTCTTTTTTAAATTTACTTAATAGCGTAATTAACTTATAGTAAATAGTATCACTAACTCTTAATTTGATGGTATGCATACTAATTTTTTTTTCAAAATTACTAATTTTTATTTGTTTGTTGCAATTTCTTGTTAAAACCATTGTCTTTTTTTCAAATATATAAGCATTCCAATTGAAAGCAAAACCATAAAAATCCATAAATAAAGGTAACCATACTGCCATTGCAACTCAGGAAAATATCTAAAATTCATGCCATACAATCCAACAATAAATGTAAGTGGGATAAAGATAGTAGAAACTACAGTCAATCGTTTCATTACATCGTTCATTTGAATATCATTGTTGGCTAAGTATAATTCAGAAAGATTGGAAATCATTTCGCGAAAGGTATCTAAATTTTGGGTTACTTGCGTTAAATGGTCAATTATATCTTGAAAATAAATATAGGTTTTTTCATTAATTAAAGGTGATTCGGAATGGTGAAGCTTGCGAATTTCTTCCAATACAGGCATTACCGATTTTTTTAACGACAAATGCTGTTTTCGCTTGTGCAAAATTTTGTTGAGTACTAATTTTGAACGATTATGGAGCAATTCTTCTTCAATCAACTCCATATCATCGTCCATGTTATCAATCAGTTTGAGATAATTATCAATAATTACATCGTTTAAAGCATACAAAAGATAATCGTTTTTCATTACCCGCACTTTGCCTTTGTGGGTTTTAATACGTTCGATAATGTGTGTAAACAAATCACTTTTGTATTCTTCGAAACTTATTAAATAATGATTTCCTAAAATAAAACTTAATTGTTTTTTTGCCACAAAATTATCTGCATCTTCCAACGATAAATCTTTTAAAGTAAAAAACAATTGTTCGCCGTAATCTTCAAATTTTGGTAAATGATGGGTGTTTAATATATCTTCGAGCATCAATGGGTGAATACCAAAATGTTTACCCAATTCTTCAAAGATACTAATATCGTGCAAACCTGTTATTTTTATCCAGTTAACTTTTTCGGGTTGTAATAATGGTAAGATTTCTTGAATGTTATTGCTTTCGGTAATCGTAAAATCTTTATCATCGTAACATAAGTATTCAATGCTGGCTTGCAATTCGTACATTTTTCCTGTATGCACCAGCGAACCTGGTGGCATACCTTGCTTATGACTGTATTTTATTGTTTTTTCTTTCATATAAGTTGTATTATAAACCTAATTCATCACTAACAGTATTCATAGCAGTAATAGCTATTTCAGCAAATTCTGCAATAGGAATACCAATCAATTCGCACTCCATAATGCTTTCGCGTTTTACAGATGCTGCAAAATTCTTTTCTTTCATACGCTTAACCACCGATTTAGGCTTTACCACAGCAAGTTTTTTTTCGGGATATACTAATGTAGTAGCGGTAATTAAGCCTGTAATAGTTTCGCCAGCAGCTAAAGCGTGTTGAAAAACGGTAGTTCGTTCAGTTTTTGCAGAACATTCGTTGTGCATGCTTATAGCATTTATTATATCTGCATCAACACCCAATGGCGTAAGTATTTCAACTGCCTTTTGCCCATGTGTTAATGCATCAGCATTGGTAATTTCTACATCTATATCATGAAGCAAGCCTGCCAATGCCCATTTATCGGCATTTTGATTTAGTTTAACAGCTAAAGCCCGCATAACCGCTTCGGAAGCAAGGCTGTGCTTTATCATATTGTCTTGTTTGACGTATTGTTTAAGTAATTCTA
>CAYTJB010000207.1:5295-5735 GCA_964437995.1 uncultured Bacteroides sp.
TCTATGGCTTGGTTTCGTGTCATTCTTATTAAAATTTAGAATATCCAAAGTTATTACTTTTTAGAGAAACAAAGAAAAATATTTCAAGTATTTATAGACTATTCTTTTTTACTACATACTTTACGAATAATTAAACTATTTATAATCTGCATGTTAATTCAAAAAAGAAGTTGTAAGATATCAAAAATATGATAAACTCGTTTGATAAAAACTTTTTTACCGACTAAATTTAGTATAATTTTGCCTCAAATTTATTAAATAGAAATGCCATATATTCTTGCTATTGAATCATCCTGCGACGACACTTCGGCAGCAGTTATCTACAATAATAAAATACTTGCCAATGTAATTGCCAACCAACAAATACATGAGCTTTTTGGAGGTGTTGTCCCTGAACTTGCATCAAGAGCTCATCAGCAAAATATTATTCCTGTGGTAGA
>CAYTJB010000208.1:0-5727 GCA_964437995.1 uncultured Bacteroides sp.
ACCAAAAGTAAACGTTGTGGTAATTGCGATATTTGTATTGAGCGGAACAAAATGGAACTTAATGAGTATGAATTTAATAATATTTTAGAACAAATAAAACCACTGTTGAGATCCAAAACATATACCGCTGAGCAATTGATAAACGAAATTGATGCCGACGAAGATAAAATTTTAAAGGTACTACAATGGTTGCTCGATAACGATAAAATTAAAAAAGTAGGAGAAATGGAATACTCTTGGGAGTGAATTAAATTACGAATTAGGAATTAGGAATGCAGCTCAATAACCAATAACCAATAACTTAATAACTTTACGAACTAACGGATGAGATTAGAAAAAGCATTCTATTTACGTGATGATGTGGTGCAAGTAGCAAAGGATTTGTTAGGAAAATGCCTGTGTACAAACTTTGACGGGGCAATTACTGCCGGCATTATTACCGAAACAGAGGCTTATGCAGGTATTACCGATAAAGCATCGCATGCTTATGGCGATCGCCGTACGCTGCGTACCGAAATTATGTATAAAGAAGGTGGCATTGCTTATGTTTATTTATGTTATGGAATGTATTCGTTGTTTAATGTGGTAACCAATATAAGTGATGTTCCCCATGCTGTTTTGATACGTGGTATTAAGCCTATTGAAGGATTTGAAAAGATAAAGGAACGTTGTAAACAAAAAGACTTACAGAAATACTTGTTAAATGGTCCGGGTAAACTTACCAAAGCTCTTGGTATTCATTATACACATACAGGTATTGATTTGCAAAGCAATCAAATTTGGATAGAAGACAGGCAATATGTTGTTAAAGAAAAAGATATTATTGTAAGCACACGCATTGGCGTGGATTATGCAAAAGAAGATGCAAAGTTACCGTATCGATTTTTAATTACCAATTACTAATCACTAATTACCAATAACAACCCAATAAATGAAAGAATTAAATCTGGAGCAAAAAAAAGAAATGTACGCATATCTTAGCGATTTTGTTTCTGAGAATAAAAAAACGAAAATAGATGAAATTGTATTATCCAGAACACGTCATTTAACGGTGGTTTTGGAAGATATTTTTCAGTCGCAAAATGCAAGTGCTGTGCTGCGAACTTGCGATTGCTTTGGCATACAGGATGTACATATTATCGAAAATCGCTATCTTTATGAAATTAATCCTGATGTAGAATTGGGTTCGGCAAAATGGTTGACGATGAATCGTTACAATACAAGCGAACATAATACATTGGAAGCGTTTAATACATTGCGGGAAAAAGGATATAAAATAGTAGCTACTTCGCCTCATAAAAACGATTTGATGATACAGGATTTGCCTATTGATAATAAAATAGCACTTGTTTTTGGTACAGAAAAAGAAGGGTTAACAGATGTAGCCATTCAAAATGCAGATGCTTTTGTAAAAATACCAATGTATGGTTTTACTGAGAGTTTTAATATATCTGTGTCGGCAGCTATGTCGGTATTTTATCTTTCAGAAAAAATACGTCAGGCAGGTATTCAATGGCAATTGCAAGAGGAGGAAATTTTTGATATTAAGATAAACTGGGTATGTAACGTTATTAGAATGGCTGATGAAGTAAAAGAGAATTTTTTACTAAAAAAAGGATGGATATGAGTTATATTGCTATACGAAGAAAATAAATTTTAAATACTTTCGCAAGTATGCGTAAAATTGTGTAATTTTACAAAATATTTTTACAATTCATTATTATTAAAATAATTATATTATGGGAAAAGGTGATAAAAAAACAAAAAGAGGAAAGATTATCTTGGGTTCTTCGGGTATAAAACGTCCTAAAAACAAGAAAAAAATTCTTCCAAGCATAGTGGCTCAAAAACCTATAAAAAAAGAAGTAGCTGAACCAAAACCTGCTAAAAAAGAAAAAGTAGAAACAGCCGAAGTAAAACCAGTTGCTAAAAAAACTACTGCTAAAAAGGCAAAAGAAGCACCTGCTACTGAATAAAATAAAGAGAGAGAATTTATCCAAATTCTCTCTCTTTGTTTGTTAACCTTTTTATTTTTGCGGTGTTTGATTAAAACATTTTTTTGATTTATAATTCATCGCTTATAATTTATCATTTTTAGTATCCTCTCTTCTTTCCCGTTATTTTTTCGATAACTACACAAAAACAAGCTACATTGGTAATTGCTGGCAGTGAATAAGTGAAATCGCGATGAGTGTATTTTTGCATAATCTTATTTATCCATAAGGTTTTTTCTTCTATATCTTCAATAAATTGAACTTTACCGTATGCTATTACACTTTTAAATTTCATGCTATAGCTACAGCCAACATCTATATCATGATGATGCAATTCATGAGCAGTACTAAAAACAATACATACATTTGGATTAGCTTTTAAAATATCTATTTTCTTGCCAAAAGGTGCTGAGTGAAAATATAAAACATTGTTTTCGTAAGCATAATTAAAAGGCAAATTGTAAGGCATGCCATTTTCGTCAACCATGCTCATATAGCAAGCTTCGCATTGATTGATTACTTCTTCTATTTCCGATTTTTTAGTAATAATATTACTCTTCATGGTCTGATTTTTTTATGATAACTATTTTCCCTTCTTTAATTTTATTGGGCAGTTCGAGTAAATAACTAACAATTGATAAAATAACACTAAATGCCAATGCCCACCAAAAACTATCCACTTCAAATTTGGGAACCAAGCTGGATGCAAGCAAAATAATAAAAGCATTGATTACCAACAAAAAAAGCCCAAAGCTAAATACAGTAGCGGGTATAGTTAGCAGAATTAGTAAGGGTTTTAAAAATATATTTAACAATGTTAATACAATCGCTATAACAATAGCGGTTGTAAAATTGGGTACGTGTATGCCCGAAAGCAAATAAGATGTAATAACTACGGCAAAAGAAGTTACCAAGATTTTAAAAAGAAATTTCATGCGTTTTCTATATTTTTCAAGATACAAATCTACATATTTTTGATGATTTTGGAGAAAATTTAGCCACGAATTTCACTAATTTACACGAAAAAGAAAAATTATCCGCAAATTACACGAATGAACGCGAATAAAATGAGAAAAATAACCTTTTATATCTTTTTTAATCAGTCTAATCTGCGTCATCTGTGTTCAAATAAGAAAGTTTAAAACAAAAATACTCATTTCCTTCTTTTCCTAAAATGCAAGCTATCGCCCCATTCGCCGTAGCCAATTTCATTACCAGAAATGTGTATGCGGGCTTCGAGGCAGTTTTTGCATTCGCTGGCTTCTTCGTCAATGCAAGGTTTGTCTTCGTAAAGTAAATAACTGTCGCGGTATTTTACAGGCGTTAGGTTGGGCATAATAATATTGCTGCCTACTTTAATGGCTTTTTCTCTGCCCATTTTATCGAGGGTTTGCATGGCTGTGGTGGCTGCAATGTTAATGTCTTTCATTATAATACGCAGCAATGCTACCATTTTCAACGATAAATCGAAGCGTTCTTTTTTAGATAACAAAAGATGGCGGTATTGGTACAAAGGAGTGTCTTCGTGCTCAATGTAGGGTCCCATGCCTGCCATATCAATATCAAATTTTTTAAAAAACAACAAATCGTCCGCTAAATCTTCTATGGTTTGAAACGGTAAACCTATCATTACGCCTGTACCCACTTGGTAGCCTGTTTTGCGAAGTAAATGCAGAGCATTTAAGCGTGTATCAAAATCGTGGGTTTTGTTATTGGGGTGTAATTTACGGTATAGCTCAGGGTTGCTGGCTTCTATACGCAGTAAATAACGTCTGGCACCTGCTTCACGCCATTGTATAAGGGTTTCTTCGGTTTGTTCACCCAACGAAAGGGTAATACCCATTTCGTTATTTGTTAGTTTGTTTATTTTGTGTAATAAGTTGGTAATGGTAGCTGTAAATTTTTTATTGCTGCGTTCGCCGGCTTGTATTACCAAGGATGCGTATTTGTTTTCGTAAGCGTACTTCACAGCTTCTAATACTTCGGCTTCGGTAACGGTATATCTTGTCAGCTTTTTATTGCCGCCACGCATGCCGCAATAATAGCAATTTTTGGCACAGCTATTTGAATATTCAATCAATCCGCGAAAATAAACTTTGTTGCCAACATATTGCTTTTTGGTGGCTGCTGCTTTTTCAAAGATTTTCTTTCTGTCGTTGCCTTCAGCCTTCAGCAATTCAACCAATTCCGCTTTGCTGAAATTATCTTTTTGTAATATTTCTTCTATCCGTGTTGTTGAGTTCATAAAGTTTATAAAGTTCGTAAAGTTTATAAAGTAGTGGTATTCGTTTAATAGTTATTGATTTTAAGTCAGAAGACCGAAGTCGGGAGACCGAAGATATTCATCATTTATCATTTATCATTTATAATTCATCATTATTTTCAAACCGCCATCACAAACCCCGGTATTTCTCGTATTATGCGATACAATTCATTCATTTGTTTTTCGTTTTCTACGTTTAATAACACGGTATAACTAAAATAGTTTTGTTTTCTGCTTTCCGTTACGTTGATTTCTTCGTATTGTAATCCTGCATCTTCGATAGCTATACCAATATGTGTACGATTCACAGCATCAGGAAATGTATTATTGGTTATCACTTTAAAGTTAATGCTTATAGGATAAATTACCTTGCTTCCGCAAAATGTTTCTTCTTTAATTTTCATTTAGTTTATAAGGTTAATAAAGTTTGTAAAGTAGTAATTTTAGTTTAATAGTTATTGAGTAAGATTTTCCTAATTACAAATTATTATTTATTCTTTAGAACGCTGATGACGCGGATACGTTCCGTAAACGCTGATTAACACTGATTTTAAATCCGTTTTTAATCTGTGTTTGCCTTTAGGCATCCGTTTTATCCGCGTTCCATTTTTTTATTCGTAATTATTTGTTCATCTTTTCCTAATTCCTATTTTCTTTTGTCATTCTGAGCAATAGTGAGGAATCTCAATTATTAATGAGATGCTTCTCCCGAAACTTCGGGATCAGCATGACAAAAACGGTTATCCTAACTGCTAATTGCTAAAAGCTAACGGCTAACAGCTAAAAAAGGAGCAACCGCTCTATCGTAAATTCCATGCATATATGCAATTGCCATTCCGTAATTAGTAACAGGAATGCCAGCATCCACAGCGGGTTTTAGTCGGTTAATAATTTGTTTGCGGGTCAACATACAGCCACCACATTGTATTACGATAGCGTAATCGTGAATATCGCGTGGCAATTTGCTTAAACCAGCTACTACATCGTATTCGAGCTTTTTGCCCGAGAAATTAGCCAGCCAATTGGGGATTTTAATCCTTCCAATATCATCGCAAGAAACATGATGCGTACAAGATTCTAAAATCAAAACGCGGTCGCCGTCTTTGAGTTTTGCTAAGTTTGGCGTACCTTTCATACAGTTTTCAAAATCGCCTTTTTGACGTGCCAACACAATGCTAAAACTTGTCAATTGAATGTCTTTAGGAACAGCAACATCAACTTTCTGAAAAGCTTGACTATCGGTTATAACAATTTTTGGCTTGGGTTGCATCGTTTGAATGTAAGACAGCATTTCTTTTTCTGTGCAAACCACTGCAATAGCGTTATTATCTAATACATCTCTAATTACTTGCATTTGCGGTAATATCATTCTCCCTTCAGGTGCTTCGGTATCAATTGGAGTAATCAGTAAAACAGTATCACCAGCATTAATTAAATCGCCAATAAGCGATTGCGAGCGATAAGCTGTTA
>CAYTJB010000209.1:0-2280 GCA_964437995.1 uncultured Bacteroides sp.
TCGGAAAAAATAACATTTCCATGCCCGGTTAAATGAGCAAAAGGATAATTAAATATATCGGGGCTGCCCACTTCAACTGTAGCCGGGTCGGCTTTAATGCTTGTTGAAATATTTTTATTACAAAATGCTATTAAATTTGGCAATGAAGTAGGATTTGCATACCAATCGCCACCGCCACGATATTTTAATAATGCAATTTGAACACTCTGCTGACCAAATATTGTTACGTTTAGTAATATTAAAATTATTGTTATTAGTTTTTTCATTTTTTTATTGGTTATATATTGTAAATCAATTAACTATGTAATAATATTGTTTTTTATTTTATCTTAATTTCTTTTGTATAGAATTTTTATAATTTTAGTTTTTTGAATTTTCAAATTCATGAATCCACTCTGCTAATTTTTGTTGTAGCAATTCTTTATCGGGCAAATAAAGGCTGTATTCCGATGCATAAATATTTGCATCTTTGGGCAAGGTTAATTCAACCAATGCATTGTTTTTCTTTTTGCATAATAAAATCCCTATGCTTGGTTTTTCAAAGTCTTGCTTTTGGTAGCGGTCGTAATAATTTACATACATTTGCATTTGTCCTAAATCTTGATGTGTGAGCGCATCAATTTTTAAGTCAATTAATACATAGCATTGCAGTAGTCGGTTATAAAAAACTAAATCTACAAAAAAATGTTCGTTATCAAAAGTAAACCTTTTTTGTCTTGCTTCAAACAAAAAACCTTTGCCTAACTCGAGCAAAAAGTATTGAATTTTATTTATTATTGATTGCTCAATATTCGATTCTGAATATTTGCTTTTTTCATCAATTCCTAAAAATTCAAGTGATAATGGATTTTTAAGAATATCTTCGGGTTTAACAACAATTTGACCTTCGGTAGCTAATTTTAACACTTCTTCTTTGTTTCGGCTGAGTGCTAAACGTTCGTAAAGACTTGAATGATATTGTCGTTTTAGTTGTGGTTCCGACCAGTTTTCTTTAGTTGCCTCTATTTCGTAAAAACTACGCTCGGCAGGATTTTCAATACGCATAAGTACAATGTAATGCGACCAGCTTAGTGTAAAATTTTTAAATTTAGTAGAAGGCTTCTGGCAAATTGAACTTAACTGGTTATTTGTGTCATTATTAGCGGTTTGTAAATTACGAGAAGCCTTCTCGTAATTTAGTCTATCGGAATATACTTGAAAAAATTGCCGCATATTTCGTAAATTTTGTTCCGAAAAACCCTTGCCAAATTTTTCGGTTAACTGTTTGGATAAAATCTTTAATATGGTTTTACCATATTTTGCACGTTCTTTTCCTTGTTGTTCTTCTTCTACAATCATTCTGCCTATTTCAAAATAAGTATGCACCATTGTAAGATTAACAGTAGTGGCTACTTTTTTACGAGCTAAATCAATAAGTTCTGCAACTTTGTTATATAATTGTTTTAATTCAATTTCGTTACTCATAATTTAATCCTTTTATTTGCACTTTATTTTCGTTTTCGAGCTTATGCGACTGTTGAAATAAATCTTTCAAGATTTGCAGAAAAAGAAAACAATAAATCTTGCTTGCATCAATTTGTAGTAAGTGTGTTAATGAGTTGGATTTGCATACCAATCGCTACCGCCACGATATTTTATTTAAGCAATTTGAACACTCTGCTGACCAAATATTGATAAGCTTAGTAATATTAAAATTATTGTTGTTAGTTTTTTCATTTTTGTGTTTGTTTTTAGTTGTTAAGTTATTGGTTTATAAGTTATTAATTTTTTTCTAATTTTTTACATTGTAAAAAATATTATAAACAGCTATATGCATAGTTATGTGCATTTAATCAATCTTCTGATTTGTTAGTTAATTCATTTTCAATTTGTTCAACTGTTGGTAATTCCGATTTTAAATTATTTGGAATAATTTCAGTTATTGTAAAGTTGCTTACACCAATTGGTTTTCCAAAATCTCGCAAAGCATATTCAACATCAATTTTGTCTTTTGACTTACACAGAATTATACCAATTGTTGGATTATCTGTTTCTGCTTTTAAAATATCATCTATTGCTGAAAGGTAGTAATTCATTTTTCCTGCAAATTCAGGTTCGAACTCGCCGCCTTTTAATTCAATTACTACAAAACATCTTAATCTGATGTGGTAAAACAGTAAATCAATATACCTTGTTTTGTTACCAACTTGTAGTTCGTATTGTCTGCCAATAAAAGCAAATCCTTTGCCAAGTTCAAGTAAAAATTTGGTTACGTGAGCCACTAACTGCCTTTCAATATCT
>CAYTJB010000209.1:2290-3398 GCA_964437995.1 uncultured Bacteroides sp.
ATCTAATTCATGCATTCCTTTTTCTAATGATAAGAAATCGAAAATATATGGGTCTTTCAATGTTTGTTTTGCCAAATCGGATTGTGGATTTGGCAATGTGTTTTGAAAATTTGTTACCGATTTTCCTTGTCGCTCAAATAGTTTGCTTTCTATCTGCAATTCGAGGATATTACGCGACCAACCGTTTTCAATTGTATTTTGAATATAAAACAGGGCTTGTTCAACATTCTTTATTTTGTTTAATATTAAGCGGTTATGTCCCCAAGGAATTTGTCCCACAAGCTGTGGGACTTTTTCGCTATGTGATTTATAGAATTGGTAAAACTGTCGCATTGCAAACAAATTGGTTCTTGAAAAGCCGTTTACATTTTCCAATTGATTTTTCAAATCTGCCGAAAGTTTCTCTACTACAGAATTACCCCAATTTTTTATTTCTTGTTGTTCAATTATTGATTTACCAATATTCCAATACAAGTTAATTAATTCAATATTAACAGATAATGCGGCTTTAATCTGTGCTTGCTGAATTTGTGTTTTAATCGAACGCAACCATTCTTGATATTCTGTACTATTTATTGCTTTTTCAATCATAAGTTAGCTAAATCATTTTTAATACTCCGTAATAATACTTCTATTATCTTATCTTATATCTTATCTTAAATTTCTGTCTTTTTCTATATTATTTGACTTATTTTGTAATTTCGTGCAAATTTGTTATTCATATTATTAGTTTTAAGAGTTGTTTTTTATTTGATCTTTATGATATTTTAGAAGTTTATTCATTTTAATATAGTTTTTTGAATTAGGCATTTTATTATTCTTATCAATTGTCATTTTAATTGAACTATCACTCTTGATTAATTCGCTGAAAAAGTCTTTATATTTTTCAGGTATAATGAGACTTAGATTTTTTGCTTGTTCAACATCAAACAAGCCAAATGTAAATTTATAACCAAACTTTTCTTTTAATGGCAAACCAACTAATAATATTGGGCAATTTTTAGAACAAATTATAGCAATGTTTTCGACTATTTCAATATAACTTTCTAAAAAATCAGTCAACGAAGTCTTATTTATTTGAGGAATTCCATTTATATCAACCAAGTTT
>CAYTJB010000209.1:3408-4050 GCA_964437995.1 uncultured Bacteroides sp.
TTCAGTTATACTCTTTGTCGAACCTTTTGTGTGAGAATAATCACTTATAAACCAATAAAGCTGCTTAATATCAAATCCCCAGTTGAATTTATCGTTTAAATCTTGGAATACATTTTTTTTAAGTATGTCAATCATCTTATTTGAAAATCGAGGTGTGTCTATTTCGGAATTCATCCATTTTCCAATATTGGGATTTTGCTCTTTTAAATCAAAATACGCAGCTAAAACACTAATTTCTAAAGCTCGTCTAAGAGAATCAAAAGCTGATTTGTAGTGAAAAGAAAATGCCATATTTATTGAACTATTCAATTCTGCTAAAGCTTCTATAGATGCAAATAGCTTAATTGAAAAACCATTTCCTGTTTCAGAAGTAATTGTGCTAATTAGATCTCGAGTAAAATTAAAAGACCTAAAAAAATCATCTTTACGAGAATATGTTGCATCAATATAACTTAAACTCTCTGCACAACGTTTATTTATACCAGTTATAAACTTATTATATTGATAAGTAATTAAATTTCTATTTCCCATTAAATTTATTTTATTTATTGCTTGAAATCAGCATTAATTACAATTCGTTTATTCCAATTTTATAATAGCACGTACCTCCATTCTATTAACTCATTTGCTTTGACTTAGTTA
>CAYTJB010000209.1:4060-4581 GCA_964437995.1 uncultured Bacteroides sp.
AGTATTAAATGAATAACAACAAAGTTATTAGGTGTTAATAAGTAAAGCTAATTGTTAAATAGATTTTTTATTATTTCTGGAACATTTACTTTTTGTGTGGACATTGCCCCTTCTTCTGTATCAATATTAGTTGCAGAAAAATTACCATCATGAGATGAATATCCTCCATTTTTAAAACCTTGAGTATATCTTATTTTAAAGATATTGCTTTTCATCATTTTTGATAAATCATTTTTATTCAAATAATAAACAGTTGTTGCAATATTGTTTAAATAATCATAGGATTTATTGTCAATACAAGTTATTATAGAATTATCTTCTAAATAAATAATTAGTTTTCCATTGATACAGAAGCCAATGTTTGCCCAATGAGAATAAGTACTAATTGCTAAAATGCCATTTACTCCATTTTTTGCAATAATAATATCTGGCCCGTTACCAATTGAAAACGATAGTGTGCATGGATAGCTTTTTTCGCCAATGAAAAATAGATTTTGCGAATATGATGCTCCAAAACAAAA
>CAYTJB010000209.1:4591-5037 GCA_964437995.1 uncultured Bacteroides sp.
TTAATATTAAACATGCAAATATATGAAATTAAATGATGACCTCAATTAAATTAATAAAACTCCCATGCAAAGCATACAAATTTGGCTTAATATGTACAGTTTTAACGCTTTTTTATAATTTTACAAATATACACTTTTTGTTTTAAATCCTAAAGAGGCAATATTATTTTATAGCATTAATAAGTAAAAACTGTAAACCTTATTTTGGGTTTAATAATTATTATCCATTTTTCGTTCTGTTTTTCAATTTGGTTTCCAACCCTTCCATTTCCTCAATATCTTTCCTGTCAGAAAGAAGTGCATCATATTTTATTCTATTCAAATTAAATTTATCATAAATATCACCAACAACTGCTTCCATTTCGGCACTGGAAATAGTGCCTGCACCTTGCAATATTTTTTTATTCTGATTCAAATTTAATGATTTTTTTTAAAAGTTCTTCTTA
>CAYTJB010000209.1:5047-5727 GCA_964437995.1 uncultured Bacteroides sp.
TTGTATCTTTAAATATGTTTTTTTTGATTTTTATTTCTGGCTTGAATGTAATATTAATTGTTTCACTTGAAGGTAAATCAAATTCCCGAATAAATTTATCTACATTTTCTTTCCAGAATGATATTGTAAGGTCTATGCTTTCTTTAACAGTTAATTCTGCAGTTTCAAGAAAAATAACTGTTAATCGATTTAATGTATCAATTTCATTTTCGGTTAAATAGTTTTTGGAAATTATAATATCTTGTTTTCTTACAACTGTGCTTTTCCAAGATGTTAAGCCCATATTCTCTTTATCAGCCGAAGCACGGGTAACAACAATTTCTGCTGCTGTTTTTCCTGTTACTGCAAAAAGAAGTTTGTTTTGAGTTTCAGCAAAAAACATTTGGGTGGCTTTATCGGTAGCATCATAATCGCTGCTGAGAGCCAGTAAATCTCTGATTTTCTGATAAAATCTTTTTTCCGATGCCCTAATATCTCTAATTCGTTCGAGCAGCTCATCAAAATAATCAGGTCTGCCATCAGGATTTTTAAGTCGTACATCATCAATTACAAACCCTTTTATCATGTATTCTTTTAGGTTTCGGGTTGCCCAAATTCTAAACTGCGTTCCACGTTTGCTTCGCACCCTGAAACCAATTGCTAAAATCATCTCTAAGGAGTAAAAATTTACATCATATTCT
>CAYTJB010000210.1:0-5721 GCA_964437995.1 uncultured Bacteroides sp.
TGAAATCAACTATGCCGCTTAATTTATTCTTGACTTTTTACCTGTGTTTTGTTAAATTGTTTTTAACCTCGTTCTCCATTTTCCGCTGAACCAATACAAATTGTTAAATTGCGAGATTATTAAATAAGGATTTCAGAATATGCAGAATTTACAAAACGAACTGATAAATATACTAAAACACGAAGATGCTTTGGTAGTTGACGGACAACTAAACAAAAACAAAATTGTTGAAATGGCATTACAAGTTGACCCGAAACTGATTAAGCATTTAATAAAGCACGATACCTTTAAAACCCACTTTTTTACAGAAGTTGAAGGCGTTTTGGTATTCGACAAAATTAAATTTCAGCGTTTTGTAAATAATAAATCCTTTTTGCCCGACAGTTACACCGCTTTTAAAAACAAGATTGGGTTAACCATTAACGATGGCACAACCGACAATTACATTACCACAAAGAACGATGTAGTGTTGGCATGGCCACATAAAGATTGCGTTTTGGAAGGCGGACAAACCAAAGAAGACCAAAAACGAAACGAAATTTTCTGGAACGAAACCCTTGCACCCGATGAAATTGACCGCCTGCTTGACCCAAAAGTTTTTACCAGCTGGAAAAAATACGACCAAAAGGGCGAACACGAAGTAACAGAAATAAGTGATAGCGACAACTTGATAATTAAAGGGAATAATTTATTGGCTCTTGCTTCTTTGAAAAAAAGATATGCCGGAAAAGTTAAACTGATTTATATTGACCCACCTTACAATACGGGGAACGATAGTTTTTTATACAATGATTCTTTCAATCATAGTAGTTGGTTGACTTTCATGAAAAATAGATTAATACTTGCTAAACAATTATTAAGAAATGATGGATTATTATTTGTTCAAATAAATGAAAATGAACAAGCTTACCTTTCAATTCTTTTAGACGAACTATTTGGAAAGGAATGTTATGAAGCTTCTATATGTGTAAAAATGGCACATTTAAGTGGACCTAAAATGGCACATAAAGAAAGAAATATCCCAAAAGTGAAAGAGTATATTTTAATGTATTCTAAAAATCCAGATTTAGTCAAGCTAAATCCACAGTATATTGAGGTTAGTTGGGATGATGCTTTTTACAGATATCAAAGCTTTATTGATAAAAGTGAAGGTGAGAATGAGATTGAAAAATGGAAACCAATTTCTCTTAAACAAGCTTATAAAAAATTCAATATTGACGAAAATAATAATGACGTGGTTTTTGATTTTAATATAAAAAATGCTAGTAAAATATACCAAACTGCAATTAATAGAAGTAAAGATTATCCAAAGGAGCCACATAATATTTTTCTAAAAATTGACGATAAGATTGTTTTGAATGGTAGAGAATTAGTATTTGCTTCTGAAAAAATGATGGAAATAAAAGGGAAGCAAAAACCATCAAGTATTATTAGTGATATCTGGACAGATATAAGGTATCAATAATGTTTTTCAAGAAGGTGGAAAAGAAATTTCTCTAAGATTTGGGAAAAAACCTGAAATGTTACTTCAGCGAATAATTGCACTTACGACCAATGAGGATGATTTAGTTTTAGATTTTTTTGTTGGTAGTGGTACAACTTGTGCCGTTGCTCATAAAATGAGACGTAGATATATTGGGATTGAGCAATTGGATTATATTGAGCCAATACCTGTATCACGTTTAAAAAGTGTTATTGGTGCAAGTGAAATCAAAAAAGGTGAGTTATTGCCTTCTATTAATTATGACCAATCAGGTGTTTCAAAAGAAGTTGATTGGAAAGGCGGAGGTTCATTTATCTATTGCGAATTAGCAAAATACAATCAAACTTATGCCGACCAAATTTTAGAAGCCGACAGCAAAGAAAAGCTGATTGCAGTTTGGCAACAAATGAAAGAAAAAGCTTTTTTGAGTTACCAGTTTGACAAGCAAAGTTTTGATGAAAGAATTGAAGCATTTAAAACCCTCTCGCTAGAAGACCAAAAGAAATTTTTACTTGAGGTGCTGGACAAAAACCAGTTGTATGTAAATTATTCGGAGATAGCAGACGAAACACACGGAATAAGCAAAGAGGATAAGCGGTTGAATGATATGTTTTACGGCAAAATTTAAAAAACCAAAAACAGAAAATATGTAATGAGAGCTTTACTTGACACAAATATTATCATTCATCGGGAAACAAGCCGAATAATTAACCAAAACATTGGTATGTTGTTTTACTGGCTCGATAAAATGAAGTATCAAAAATACGTTCATCCCGTTACTATTGCCGAACTGCAAAGGCATACCGATGAACAGGTTGTAAAAACTATGGCTGTCAAGTTACAAAGCTATCATGTAATGAAGGTTTCAGCACCTTTGCACGATGATGTTAAAAAAGTAAGCTCTACCATTGATACAACCGATAACGATAATAATGACACGCTTTTGCTCAACGAGGTATATTCAAAACGAATTGATTTTTTAATTACTGAAGACAAGAAAATACATACCAAGGCAAACCATTTAGGCATTTCCGATTTTGTATTTTACATTGAGCAGTTTATTGAGAAAGCTGTTCGGGAAAATCCCGAATTGGTCGATTACAAAACGTTATCCGTCAAAAAAGAATATTTTGGCAACATCAATTTACAATCGTCATTTTTCGATAGTTTCCGTGGCGACTATCAGGGGTTTGACCATTGGTTTAACCGAAAATCGGAAGAAATTGCCTATGTCTGTTCCTACGAAGGAGAGATTAACTCATTTTTATTTCTAAAAAAAGAAGGTAAAGATGAAGATTATTCTGACATACAGCCACCCCTTCCACCAAAAGAAAGATTAAAAATTGGCACATTTAAAGTTACTGCAAACGGCTTTAAACTTGGCGAACGGTTTTTAAAAATCATTTTTGACAATGCCCTAAAACAAAAAGTTGAAGAAATTTATGTTACCATATTCGATAAAAGAGACGAACAAAAACGCCTTATTGAACTAATGGAAATATGGGGTTTTAAAAAATGGGGAGTTAAACAAACGCCAACAGGTACTGAAAATGTTTATGTACGGCCATTTGAAAAACCAGCAGATAGGACACAGCCACGTTTAACATTTCCATTTTTATCAAGCGATTCGGATGTTTTTGTAGTGCCGATTTATCCTGAATATCATACGGAATTATTTCCAGATTCAATACTACAAACAGAATCACCTTTAAATTTTGTTGAAAATCAGCCACACCGCAACGCAATAAGAAAGGCATATATCTCACATTCAATTGAGCGGAATTTAGAAACAGGGGATATAATTCTGTTTTACCGAACAGGCGGATATTACAAAAGTGTAATTACTACCATTGGCATTGTAGAAAACACAAAACAACCTGCCACTTTTGAGGAACTCAAAGCAATTTGCAAAAAACGAACAGCATTGTCAGAAGCACAACTGGCTGAATATTGGAACAGGTACGATAAACGAAAACCTTTTGTTGTAAATTTTCTGTATGCCTATTCTTTGCCCAATCCTTTCAAGGTAAATCTTAAAAAGCTCATTGATATTGGTGTTTTTGCGAGCATAGACGAAGCCCCGCGAGGGTTTCAAAAATTAAGTTGGGAATCATTTGTTAAAATTTATAAGGAAGCATATAAATAATGAAAGTATTATTATCAATAAAGCCGGAGTACGCCGAAAAAATATTTTCGGGTGAGAAGAGATATGAATTTCGCAAAGCAGTATTTAAAAATCAACTTATTCAAACTGTAGTTGTATATGCAACTATGCCTGTGGGAAGAATAATTGGCGAATTCAACATAAAACAGATTTTAAAAGATGAACCTGAACACATTTGGGAAATGACCAAAGAATACTCAGGAATAAACAAATCTTTTTTTAACGAATATTTTAACGGAAGAAACTTTGCATTTGCGATAGAGGTTGACAAGCCAAAATTGTATAAAAAGCCGATAAATCCTAAAGAAGAATTTGAAAGATTTACAGCACCTCAATCGTTTATGTATTTATAAATTATGGCAGAAGAACGTTTAGATAAAACCTTTGATGTTTTGGTGGAGAATGAAGTTATTGAACTTGTTCTGCCCGACAATATCAAACAAAACTTACGGTACGAAGCACGACCTTACCAGATTGAGGCATTTGCACGTTTTACCTATTATCTCAATAAATACAAGCACCGCCGTAAACCAAGCCAGTTGTTGTTTCACATGGCAACAGGGAGCGGAAAAACCTTGATTATGGCAGGTGCAATTGTGGAGCTTTACAAAATGGGCTACTCCAATTTTATTTTCTTTGTAAACACCGATACCATAATCCGAAAAACAAAAGAAAACTTTTTAAATTCGGCATCGCTGAAATACTTGTTTGCACAGCAGATAAACATTAACAATCAACCCGTTTCAATCCGTGAAGTTGATAATTTCGAAAGCGTAAACGACAACGATATAAATATTCATTTTTCAACAATACAGGGCTTACACTCCCGATTGAACACACCAAGGGAAAACAGCGTAACATTTGAAGATTTTGCCAACAAAAAAATAGTGCTGATTTCGGATGAAGCCCATCATGTAAACTCACTTACCAAGCAAAAACTAACAGGCGAAGAATTGGAAGTTGAGCGTTCGTGGGAAAATACCATTACACGCATTTTTGACTCCAATTCTGATAATGTAATGTTAGAATTTACAGCAACATTGGAACTTTCGCATCCTTCCGTAGCTGCAAAATACAATTCAAAACTGCTTTACGATTACGACCTGAAAAAATTCCGTGAAGATGGATATTCAAAAGAAGTAAAAACCTTACAAGCCGACCTTGAAGCGGTTGACCGTGCATTGGAAGGTATTATTGTAAGCCAGTATAAAAAGAAAGTGTTTTCTAAATACGGTTTGCTGATTAAACCAGTGGTAATGATGAAATCGAAAACCACGGCTGAATCGGCAGAAATGGAACAGCAATTTAAAGACAAAATACAAAACCTTTCTGAAACAGACATTAATAAAATCAAGGGTTTAAAAGGCAATGAAACCCTGCAAAAAGCTTTTCAGTTTTTCGAAGAATCCAAAATTTCAACTGCAAACCTGATTGATGAATTGAAAGATGATTTTTCGGAGGATAAAATCATTTCGGTAAATTCTAAAAACGATACAGACGAAAAGCAGATTGTAATAAATACCCTTGAAGCAAAAGACAATGAATATCGGGTTGTATTTGCCGTTGACAAGCTAAACGAAGGCTGGGATGTTTTGAACCTTTACGATATTGTACGTTTATACGAAACACGAGATTCTAAAGGAGGAAAACCAGGGAAAACAACCGTACAGGAAGCACAGTTAATTGGTCGTGGTGCAAGATATTTTCCTTTTAAAATTACGGAAGAACAACCACTTGACCAACGGAAATTTGACACCGACCTTGAAAATGAAATGAGGATTTGCGAAGAACTGCATTACCATTGTTCTCACAATCCAAGATATATACAGGAATTAAACACAGCTTTACAGGAAATTGGTATTATTCCAAAAGAAAAAAAAGAGGTATTTCTTGAACTTAAAGACGATTTTAAAGAATCGAAATTTTATAAAACAGGTTTTGTATTCATTAACAAAAAAGTTGAGAACGACCCTCAATTAAACTTTGAATATCAGGAGCCGGCAATTCGCAAAAAACATGAACATAGATTTTCACGGAAATATAAAGAGCGTAGTATCAGGAGTGGGATAGGCCA
>CAYTJB010000211.1:0-2079 GCA_964437995.1 uncultured Bacteroides sp.
AGGCAATATTATAGGCACGCAATACAATTTACTACCCTTAAAACCAAAATGGACAGTGCCATTGTACCCTATCTTAACCAATGAGGGCGAAATGCCACAAATAAATTATCTGTTAAATAGCCAAACAGCTAATATTACGCCGTTTTATTTAAGTGCAGGAGATGTGGCTTATGTGCCAGCAAGTAAGGAGTCTGTTTTAACTAAAAAAGAAAATGAAATTTCCACTGCTCCTTCTGAAAGCCCATCTAATCAAAATGGAGGGGTTACTATTAGTATTGATAATGATGGCAACTTCTATGCTATTATAAAATCAACAATTTACATATATTCTGATCAGGAATCGTATAAAGAACCTGAAGATTTATTGCTTTTTGCCGAAAAATTTGCAACGTCTTTACAATATCAGATAAATGATGAAAAAACACATACGGTTAAAGCATTTTTTCCTAAAAAATTAGAAGGAGATAAAAGATTAAAGGAAATAAAGACATATGGGCAAATAATAGATGCAACCTTAAAAACAATTGTAGTAGTTAAACCAATTTCTTGTGCCGAAGCTAAAGAAAAAATTGAAGCTCAAAAAAAGAAATCAAATCAAGATAAATCTGTAAAATATTTATACGTTTATGATGAAAAAGTATTGAACGATATAGGAGCAAATAGAATAACAGGCGGTAATTCAGGTTATTTGAATATGAATAATATACCCAAAGCATGGTTGCACGAATATTTTCACCTTTTGGGTTGGAGTAGGTTTGATTTAGATAAAACTATTTATTATAAAGAAATGTCAAAAGAAGATGGTTCTCTTGATTTCGATTGGTCTCACACATTTGAGGAAGAAAAAAAGGATTCTATAATGTTTATGGATAAGAAAACAGGTAGTTGGAATCCTAACTCAGCCATTTCAGATTATGATTTATCAAGATTAAATTATGGTGATCCGTTGCAGGATGGTAAAACATTAGGCGAAATTGACAGTTTTGATTTTTATACATATGAAATAATGAAAGAAGACAATAAATAAGAAAACAAAATGAAAATAAATAAATTTATTATACTATTAGCCTTTATTTTTTATAATATTTGTAATATTCAAGGACAATCTCTATATGATGTATTTCATGATACAATATTATTAGTTAAAGATATTGGAATAAAACCTGGTAATGAAATTCTTACAAGCAAAGAATATCTTTTATCGGCAGATTCAATATATTTCAATCGTTATCCTGATTGGAAAATTATTGAATACCATGTCGATTTTATGTATAATAACTCTCAAAATCAGTCTTGTATTACTCGCTCAAATAAACTTACTCAGGAAATAAAAGCTCATATTTTAAATGAAGGAACTTCCTCTATTGTTTTCCGTGATATAAAGGTAATTAATAATAAAAAAACATTTGCTATTAAAGAGGTATATAATATTGACATTGCCAATCATACAGCATTTGATAAATTAATTGACATAAATAATAATGATTTTACCAATAAAGTTCATACACACCGTAGTATAGATTTAAATGAAGATACAATTTTGATATTAAATGATCTATGTATTAACCTTGGTTTATTTATTGGCGATTTTAAAGTATTAAATGAACAAGGTAAGTTATTTGAGATAAATAAATGGATACGCATACATACTCCCAATAAAAATAAATTTAATAAATATTTAGACAGAACTGAGTATAAAAAAGATTCAAAAAAATGATTTTGCTACTTTTGGGTGCTTGTTAAAAATTAATTCAAAGAAATTGTAAATGAATCCTAACTCATCCATTTCTAAATATGATTTGTCAAGGTTAAATTATGGAGAACCATTGCGCGATAATAAAAAATTGGGTGCTATTGATAGTTTTGATTATTATACACACGAAAGCGAAACCTTACCACTTACTGCTAAATGGTAATTATCAAATTAATTATACACCGTTAAAAATTGAATAATAATGAAAAAAACACTGTTTTATTTGTTTTTTATATTGGCTATTTTAAATACAAAAATCGCTCAATGTCAATATGATATAGATACTATTTTGGATACAATTTTAATAGTAAATGATGTTGGTTATA
>CAYTJB010000211.1:2089-5718 GCA_964437995.1 uncultured Bacteroides sp.
GGTATGCCACTTGTTTCTGATTCAAATAAATTAACAGAACGAATAAAATATATGATAAAAAGCAAAGATATTTGGAATATTTACTTTGATAATTTTAAAATAATTAATGAAAAAGGAGAATTGTTTGAAATTAAAAGAGGGATTAAACTTTTTACAAAAAACCAAAGTGTTTTTAATCAATATATTGATAGAGAGAAGTATAAAAAGTTTTTTGAAAAATAATTTTTTAAAAACAAACTCATTATTTTATTAACTTTACATAAAATTTAACACCATGATTACAACCGCAGAACTACTAAAAAAATATGGAACACCCTCAGAAACGGGTACTCCATACCTAACAAAAATGGCATTGCCCTATCCAATGGTGCTGGCGTGGGACAAAGCTATAAAAGTAACATCCATAAGATGCCACCAATTAATAGCCGAAAACTTACGCAAAGTATTTGACGATATTTTGCTTACGTATGGTTTGCCACGCATTCAGGAATTAGGAATCGATTTGTTTGGAGGAGGCTTTGCTTACCGCAAAATGCGAGGCGGTAACGATTGGAGCCGCCACTCGTGGGGCGTAGCCATTGATTTAGACCCCGAAAGAAACCAATTACAAGAAACCAGCAAAACAGCCCGTTTTGCCCGTGCCGAATACAAACCAATGATAGATATCTTTTACAAACACGGTTTCGTTTCGCTTGGCATAGAAAAAAACTACGACTGGATGCACTTTGAAATAGCGAGCTAAAGAAGTCAGAAGTCAGAAGCACGAAGACGGAAGACGGAAGTTCGAAGTTCGAAGTCTTAGTGGCTCTTAGTGTTCTTAGTGGTAAAAAAGTGAAAAGTGAAAAGTGAAAAGTGAAAAGGAAGCTACATTACTTACAATAATGAACTTGTTGCTCAGGACTTCCAATAACCAATAACCAATAACTAATAACTAAATTATGTTCGGTTCAAAAATATTAGAAGTAGTAATAGGAATTATCTTTATATTCCTTATGTATAGTCTGTTGGTAACGGCAATACAAGAAATAGTTTCATCATTTTTGTTTTTGTGGGCACGTATGCTTCGCAAGGCAGTAAGGCGTATGCTTATGGACAACGGAATGCCCAAAGAAGAATACCATCAAAAAAGTTTTTGGAAACGCTTGATGTTGCGTACTGAGAACATGTTAACGTTTTTCTTTCCTTTTTTTGTTAGGTTTTGGAAAGCCGAACAAACCTTTGCAACTTTGTTTTACGACCAACCCAGTATTAAATACATTGGAATGTCCAATTGGTATAAGCGACCTTCGTTTATAAAGCCCGAAAATTTTGCTAAAACCATTGCCGATATTTTAATTAATAGTTGCAATGAAAATATTGATGATGCTAAAAAAATAACGGCAACACTCGAAAGCAATGCCATTGCAACAAATGAAAGCGTAATTTCGATAGAACCCGAAACGCTTAGTTATATTAAATCGCTATGGCGTGATGCCAAGTATGATGTTGAGCAATTTAAAATATTACTGAGCAATTGGTTTTTGGAAACCATGGACAGGCTTTCGGGGGCATACAAACGCCGTACGCAACTCAATGTATTTGTTATTGGCTTTGCGATAGCTTTTGCGTTTAACGTAGATGCTATAAGTATTACCAATAAATTGTCGAAAGACGATAAGGCAAGGGCAGAGCTTGCCCAGTTGGCTTCCACTTATGTTGCCAATCACGATAAAAGCAGCGTTAAAATAGACGCTGCCGATACCAGCAACACAAAATCAATGGATACAATAAATGCTGAGGTTCGAAAAATATTTACAATGCTACGCGAAGATGTAAGTACTTCAAACAATTTGCTTGCCATAGGCTGGGACGTACCCGACGATTTCAACAAAACCATAAAACTCGATAGTGCCTTAAAAAGCAATGCTATATCGAAATGGAAAAAAAGAAGAATTAAAGTAACAGTATGTCAGCAGTGCATGCAGGAAATATACAAAACCAAAGTAAAACCTGTAAAAGAAGATACTGAACTTACATTTGTTGAAAGATTACAATATGTAAGATGTATGGCTACAAAAAACAAGTCGTTGGTTGGCATTTTAATTACTGCTATAGCTATTTCGCTCGGAGCTCCTTTTTGGTTCGATTTGTTAGGTAAATTTATGAAACTACGAAGTGCAAATACTGCAACAAAAAAAGAGGAAGAGAATTAGAAATTAGAAATTAGGAATTAGGAAATAAGAAACCAATAACTCATTAACAATTAACAATTAACAATTAATAATTAATTCCAAGTACTTTAGGCACTTTTAAACTTATAATTATGGATAAATTAAAATTAATTTGGTACGCACTATTGGTCGTTATAATTATAATAGTGTTAAATTTTGGGCTCAATCTGTTTAATAAGAGCGAAATTAGCAAAGCAAAAGACGATATTAAAGCAGCGAAGGAAAAGATTGAAAATGCAATTAATAAAATTGACAGTGCTCAATCGAAGATTAACGGATTGATTACCAATATTGATGCTACAAAAACTAAATTGGACGAGATGAATACTTCGGTAAATAATCTGAATATTTCGATGGAAAGCAAGATTAACGGTGTTTCTGGTAAAATAAAGGTGCTTATGGATAGCGTAAAAGCCGACCAAAAAAATATGAATTCGCTGAGAGATGAACTGAAAAATTTAAAATAATAGCTATGAAATATCCATGAGCGATAAATGGCACATCAACAGAGAATGATTAAAAAAGGTAATAACCGCTTAGCGGTAATATAGATAATCAAAAAATTAGTTTTTAACCGCTTAGCGGTTTTACGAACTGATTGAACTAATTAACACAGATTTTATTAGTGAAATGCTCTTTTGTCATTCCGAGTTTGCGAGGAGTCTCAATAAAATAAAAAATTCTTAGTGTCTTAGTGCCCCTGCCTTGCCGGCAGGCAGGTTTGTGGCAAAAAAATAAACTTTGATTCGCATAACAAACTAAAAAATAATAATTCAATGAAAAAAATACAAACCTCAATCCTCGTACTTTTATTGCTTACGCTATTGTTTGCAAATAATGCCAATAGCCAAACAACAATAAATATTGACAGCAAAGCTATTGAAAAGCCATTCAATGTTACCAAAGGACAAACGCTGAGTATTCAGTGCGATACTGTGGTTTTAATAAGTCCTTACCGATACCGTCTTTACGAAAAAGCCCGCAATGCAATATTATCAACGGATTTTGATAAGTATAATGAACTATTTGATGCTTATGATACGCAAGTTCGGTTTTACAAACAATGGAACGATTCGCTTCAGCTAAAGTATTCGGATATAAACGCAGTATTTAAAGCCTCTTTGGAAAATACTAAAAGCAGCTTAACATCCATTAATAGCAATTTATCGGCAGCCAAAGATTCATTAGGAAGTGCCAATAACAACCTTACCGAGGCATTGGTACACCTAAAAGCAGCCAAACGCGAAAAATGGTATTTTGGTTCTATCGGCTTTTTGGTAGGATCGTTGGCTACGATATTGCTGGTAACAAAGTAAATTAGAAAGTAGAAAATAAGTTAATGGTTATTAGGTTATTAATGAAAATAAAAAATTAATTTTCAATATTTAATACCAATGTTTGTTCTAAAAATCACACTAA
>CAYTJB010000212.1:0-5614 GCA_964437995.1 uncultured Bacteroides sp.
AGCAACACTGATAAGCATAATATCAGCATATTACAAACACGCTTATATGATATTAGATTCATATCAGTATATTATTATTTTATTATAGTCTTTGTTTTTTTTTCTTTTCCCGAAGGGGGGGAAGGGGGCATAAGCAACACTGTTAATTTAATATATAAATGCTGGTCTATTACATTTATATAGTTTTATAAATATTATAATAATTCTAAAAACTAGCGATTTAAAAACAAACTTGGCGGATAAAGCCTATAAATAAGACCATTTTTTGAAAGACATTTTTTTTAACAACACAAAAAAACCATTAAAAAAAAAATGGTTTTTAAAAAATGGTGAACTCTTATAAAATAACACGCTATCAACTTGCAGATGACAAACAAGATGTAAACCTTTAAATTTCGTTTGTATAGGGAAATTTCAGGCGGAGCCAGTGCAGTTTTTTATGTGGCAAAAAATCAAGGATTGAGGGTGTTTTTATGTTAAAAATATGGGTGTGTCTATGGCACGAATCACACAATAAAGATAGATTTGAAAGGGCATTATAATTGCAGTTGCTATTGATGTGGTGTAAATGCAAACTTGCGAAAGTTTTGTTGCAAAGTTGACAGACACTGCCATTTTCATACATTAATAAAATTTTGAGGGTGTTAAATGAAAAAGGCTTTATACGTTTGACTGGCATTGTAATTTATTTTGGTTTATGACCTGGATAATATCTAAAAGCCATTGAGCAAATAAAATAGGAGTATAATTTCTGTATTTTTTTGGGCTTTCCTTTATTTTTTGTTTGCTTTTTTTTGAATTTGATATGGTGTACTCTATTGCGGAAAAATTTAAAGGTATAGGGGGCAATTGACTTGGCGAACAACCGACGATGTATAAATATGTTTTTTTTTGCGCAACATGACCAAACCAATGTTGATTGACTGAAATAATAAAACCGCCGTAACTATCAGGTACAGGCGTTAATGGTGCATATTTGTGAAAAAGTGAACTCCCTGCTGGATGTTCTAAAATACCGCCGTATTTTCTGATGCGAATCAAGGACCAAACTGCGAGCCATTTCTCTCCAGGATAAAAATTTGATAATGTTTTTAAGCGTGACCACATACGGCAGGGTGGGTGATAAATTGCTGGAGTGGTGTTTGAAACATTTAAAGCATTGCGTTTGATGTCATAAACGTCGCAATTTAATGTTTTATAAATGCTTTTTTCTTCGCAAAATAATATGCTAGTCATATTTAAATGATTTGTTAGCTGGTACATGGATAATTTATATGGATTTTATAATCATGCAAAATTTTATAAAATATTCCTTTAAAGCCGTTTGAAATTTTAGAAACATTATAATAAATGCAAGTGCAAAAATCATGAAAAAAAACTTTAATTGATTTATCTAAAAAAATAAAATCATTAATGAAATCTGTCGTGCGGTCGTGGAACATGGTAACACCATGACAAGCTGATAAAGAAAGAGAGCAGAACCATAAACGCATGCGACCGCAATTCTCGGGGGTGTCGTATTCGTTGCGTTTGGCGTTTGGGTCTGCGCTTTTGCTAAAATATTTGGCGATGTATGCGCTGATGTTGTTAAACGAGCGAACGCCTTGCACGTTCACGCTGGGTGGCTCTCCTGCTCCGTTTATTTTCATGTCGTTAAATTTAAGAATTATATCGTCTTTAGATAAGTCGGCGTGGTCATAATCTGCGATAAAGTCCGTTAGGGTCATATTTGCAAATTTTTCTTTATAGCGGTCAACATAGCCGAGTTTGTTTATTATTCTGTTCCATATTGATTTTATAAAAAAAAAGTCCAAATATATATCGGTAGCTAGATGATAATGTACGTTTCCGTTTTTTTGGTATTCTAATTTCCAAAGATAGTTTTTCATGCCGGTGCGAGTGCGTAACTCGGTTAACAATTGGTTAAAACATTGAGAAGTGATATCTTTTGAAGTGTGCATTTGTTTGCTTGGCAATGTGAAGGTATAAAAACCAATCTTGAAACCGATTACAATTTTTTTTGAATAGCTTGTAATGTTTCTTTTGGGTGCGAAGTGATACAGCCATGAAATCTTATCCTTTATTTTTTTCTGTGCTGACTTTGATAACTCGAAATTGTGAGCTGATGTCTTAAAATTTTTTGTTTGCTGCAATATGTATCTTTTTGGAGGGGGTGCGTCGTGGGTTTGGCTATTGGCTTTTTGGGTGTAAATAGCTATTTTGTTTGGTTGGATTTTGATAATTTGTTCGGTTCTGTATTGAAATTCTTTATGCATGATGATGATATTTTTGAGTTGTCGGAACTTAGATAAACAAAATAGACTAAAGGCAATTTGAAAATAATTGCTTGTTGTGAGCGAGTTTTAAAATTGAGCTTTCTAGGCTTTGAAGTTCTTTTTTATTGTCCAATAATTCTGCCGAAATGGTTCTTGCGTAAGCGGTTAAGCCATTGTACGCAAGTTCATTATAAAGGTCATATTTAAGCGTGGCGCATTTGCGTGATAAATAGTTTAATTTGGAAAGAGTTAGTTCGATTCCTACGCTTAAGTTAATAGCATCTTTTACAGTGATTTCATAAAATTGTGGGTTTGTTGACATGATGATAAAATTTAAGATTAATATTTATTTGTGTTTGCGTGTATGCCTACGGCGTGAGATTTACACCATTAGCAATTTATTTAATGTGCTATAAAAAAAATACACGCCTTTACAAAAAAATAAATAATATCATCTGTAGGGCGTGTAATAATTGCTATAGGTGGTATCCGCTTTCTCAAGGCGGAACATGCAAATATTTGAGAAAATTTTTTGATCTTCAAAAAAAATTTACGAAAATTTACGAAAACAAAAAAAAACCTTGCTTATGTTTTGGTCATAAACAAGGTTAAAAAATGAGGGTTTGAGGGTGTTGGGTTATGCTACAACAGATGCAGTAACCTTTTGAAGAGGTGATACTTGACCGCTGGCAACAACTCTGCGGAGACCGATTTGGATATTAGCGCCAATGGCTGGTGTGCCATATTTAGCCACATAAGCCAAATAAACTTCGCCAGTATCTTCAAAGTCGGTTCCTACTGCAGTAAAACTGCCTATGAGGCGGAATTGATTTTTTGCGTATGATTTACCTGGCGATAATGAAGGCGTTGCGTAAACCAAAAGTTTAACATCTGTTTCTAATTCAGTGGAAAATGCTATGCGTAGCGTTTCTGACGATAAGTCAAAATCTGCTGAAAGATTTACCGGCAAGTTTACATTTTCTTTTGCTGGTGCTGATGTTAGTAAAGGAAAACCGCCATTTGTAGTGTTCATGTTCAAGCCAACATAAAGGTTGTTTCCGCTTGGGGTTCTTTGGTCGCCAAAGATATCTGTTCCAATAAAGTCGTTAACAGCGCTATTGAACGAAAGTCTTTGAGCGTCTGTTAATAATGGCCAAGAACTCGCCAAACCGCCAAGGGTTGCACGTTGTGCGGTCTGCGCCTGGGTTTGTGGGTTTGTTGGGGTTGATTTAGTACGCAAATATTTACCGCCTCTGTTTTTGCTGACAACGTGTCCGCCGATTTTGCCCGAGCCATCTACGACTAGAGCACCAAATTTTAGTTTCATGATATAGGGTTTTAAGGGTTAATTACTGATTGAATGAGTTGGCTTCCTTCCTCTGTACTTGCGCCAACTAAAACCGCCAAAAAAGATATTACTTGTAAGGCGATTCTTATTATTTTTTTTATTTTGTCTGGTGTGTTCATAAAGCTCTATATTTAAAGTTTAGGCAAAGATAAAAAAAAAACAAATACGGAACAACATCGGTTAAGAAAAAGTGCGTCAGCGTTAAAATGTGTGTTTTTGTAGGCTATATTTCCTTAAACGCCAAATCCGGAAATGCTTTTGGGGGCATGCCTAAATTTCCCATATTGGCAACACCATATAAATAATCGGTTTCGACACCATCTGTTAAATGCGTTACGCTTCCGATGATAGTTAATTTATTCGCAAGATTTTCAGGCTCTTGTCGACCTGGATATACGCCCAAATAGAGTCTAAAATTTAAGGGCGTCAATCCAGTTGCGCGCATTTCTCTTTGTACTTGCAAAAAGTAGTTTTGAACTTGATTAAAAGGAAAATCAATAAAATCAGTATTTTCAGTTTCCAAAACTGTGTCAATTTCAGGCAGAACATCAGAAATAAATCTTTGTGTCATTTCGTTAGCTAATGATGGGGTTATTTTTACCATGGTTTAAAAATTTAAGTGATTAAAGCACAAATTTATATAAAATTATTTTAATAACAATTTTTAGGCGGTCGGGGTCGTTTGGCTCTCTGTGCAGATTTGAGCAAAGAACCGACGGCACGAGGAACGAAGTGCAGGCGGTTTTTGTGATAAATATGATCAGAAAGACAAACAAAAAACAAAAAAAAACCGCTGACGCGAAAACGCTAGAATGTCGTTTTTCGCATCCGAAGGCTTTAGTGGGTTGCACGCTAGGGCGGTGCAACCACAAAAAAATGCAACCCCTGCCCCAATTTTGCACAATGTCGCCGCAGCTTTGCGACAGTGTCCCGCAGGGCATTGCGCAAATGCTGAATTGTGCGAAGTTGGGGCAGGGGTTGACCTATGAGAATATTAACTGCGGAAATTCACACGAGTTACAGCGGAAATTCACACGAGTTACAGCGGAAATTCATGCTTAAGAAATAGTTATAAAAATTTTTTCTTTGGTGTGTGCCTTGCTTATTATCGAAAATAGTTTATTGAAAGCCAATTTTGATTTAAGTAGTTTATCTTTTGCAAATTGTGAGCCGCATAATATGCAACCAAATGTGTCGGCTGGGGTGTTGCCCGAGTGTATACGTATGCCCTTAAAATAAGGCACGTTTAATAATAATGGCAATGGTCTTTTAAACTTGTTAGAATAATTAATTATCAATTCATATGTACCTCTCGGAACTGCGGAAATTCCGTATAGTTTGCTTTTGATAGTTTTATTTTCTAGACGTCTGTCCGAATCTTCCAACGAAAAACAAATAAAAACATTATTGATATATAAACTTCCTATCGTTGATGATTCAGTAAAAATCTGTCGTATTAACTTAATTTCCATGATGCAAATATATGTATTATTCGTTTTCTGCATTACATGCTTACTTTTTTATTATTATTTTATTATAGTCTTTGTTTTTTTTTCTTTTCCCGAAGGGGGGGGAGGGGGCATTAGCAACACTGATAAGCATAATATCAGCATATTACAAACACGCTTATATGATATTAGATTCATATCAGTATATTATTATTTTATTATAGTCTTTGTTTTTTTTTCTTTTCCCGAAGGGGGGGGAGGGGGCATTAGCAACACTGATAAGCATAATATCAGCATATTACAAACACGCTTATATGATATTAGATTCATATCAGTATATTATTATTTTATTATAGTCTTTGTTTTTTTTTCTTTTCCCGAAGGGGGGGGAGGGGGCATTAGCAACACTGATAAGCATAATATCAGCATATTACAAACACGCTTATATGATATTAGATTCATATCAGTATATTATTATTTTATTATAGTCTTTGTTTTTTTTTCTTTTCCCGAAGGGGGGGAAGGGGGCATAAGCAACACTG
>CAYTJB010000213.1:0-5591 GCA_964437995.1 uncultured Bacteroides sp.
CGCCGATTAAATCTTGTTCTTTTGTCATATGTTATCCTTTAATTGTTTTTTCAAATGTTGCTGTATCGTACCCGATTATTATATGTCTTATATCCTTATCCGTATCCGTGATAATCGTAACGGGAAACCCAACATCATTACGGTCTGTTGCTTGTCTCAAATAATTGCTTATACTGTCGTGATTTTCCTCTGTTAATTCCTCAACCAAAAATTCATCAACAAGATTACTTGACATAATGTAATCAATCATTTTATGACACCATTTACAACTTGGTAGAGTATAAATTGTTACTTTCATTGCTAAATCCTCTCAGGACATTGACCAGTTGCTTGAAAATGTCCACCCATACATGTTACTACCCCACCACAATGAGTTTGACCAGTAGAGCAATGTATAGTGCCACCACCCCAATAATCAACACAATTTTGACACTCAACACACACTGTAGTAGCTCCTCCAACATTTTCACAAAGCATCCAGTTCGGAAAATCAGCATCATAATTACAGCATTCTGTGTTAACAGTGCAAGTCTGATTATCCTCAACACATACAACAACAGTACAACCATACCACGCACCGCCACTTGCATTTTCCCCGCAATCAGCATCGGTCTTTTTAAGCCAAGAATTTGAGGTTGAGTCATACACATAACAATATCTCGTCCCCGTTGAAGGGTAATCTCCCGCAATTTTAGAGCCGTTTGGAACGGATGTAGAGGTAAAAGTATATGCACCGTTATTGAGCGTTCCGCCTGTATATTTTGTGTTTTCCGTGCATGTAGGTTGCACCAAAGTCCATACATTCGTTTCCGTACAAGCATACCAAAAACCATTTAGTTTTGCACGTTGTCCTACTGTGCAAGCATCTCCAACTGCCATATTATAGCTCCACCCATGCAGTTCCGTTATACAACATCAATTTTTTTGTCGTTGAATTAAAATACATTTTACCTTCTGAACCTGTCGGAGCGGACGAACCCGTAATTACGGGGGCGGTTAATGTTTTATTTGTTAAAGTTTGACTTCCAGATAACGTTATGATTTCAACACCGTTTGCTTGAACAACTCCAGAACCCTTTGGAACTAAATTTAACGAAATATTTGTATCATCACCTGTAGCTGATAATCTAGGTGCGTTTGTTATGGTGTTATTCGTTATTGATATTTCGTTTACAGCAGAACCAACTACAGTAAATTTTAATAATTCATTTCCATTACTATCTGCGATAAACCCACCGTTGACAAGTTTAGGTGCGGTTAGCGTTTTATTTGCCATTGTTATTGCGTTGTTTTCATCCGCAATTTCATACCCATTACTACCAACTTTAACTTTTCCTGTTCCTTTTGCAATTAATTGTAAATCTATGTTTGTGTCCCCACCTGATGCTTGTATCTGAGGGGAGTAGGTTGTAGCATTATTTTTAATAGTGATTTCATTCACTGCACTAGCTGTAAGAGAAAATTTAATCAACTCATTACTATTACTATCTGCTATATATCCGTTATCCGCAAATTTCGGGGCGGTTAGTGTTTTATTAGACAGCGTTGCAGTTCCTGTTGTCGAAACCAAAGTTCCGCTTGTTGGTAGAGTAACACTTGTGTTACCTGTTTGCGTCAATGTCAGTGTGTAGCTACCCGATGTTGCAAAAGTATTTGCAAGAGTTATATTCCCTAATTTTGTTTTTTCCGTTGCAGAGTATTGTTTATAAGTTGTTCCGTCCCCGATGTTGTCTTGTGTCAAAGTAACAGCACCTGTCAGAGAATTTACAGATAATACTGTGTCTGTCGGAGTAAGTAACTCTTTCCAATCCGCTAAAACAGACGGAGAGTTTGTTGATAATATATATGATTTTGACAAATCACTCCGTACCGCAACATCTCCTTTTTCTGCTGTTAAAGCTAACATAGCACTCTGACTTGCAACAGCAAAAGTGTCCGTGATTGCAATAGCGGGGAGATATACGCTAGAAATCAAGGAATCAGAACCTAAAGGACAGATACCCGATACAGCACCTTTTTGTGCGGTAATCCGTGCATCTACAGCGGTTGAGAAATCGGATATTGTAGCTGAGGTGTGAACATGGTCTTTACCAACCACCGAAATGTTATTTAAAACTTTTGTACCATTTATTTTGACATATATATTATTAACCAGAGAATCTGATAATGTAAATGTAATAATACTTTTTCCAACAACAGTATAAGTAGTAGTAACAATTGAATCATCAGAGTTTAAATATACACCCGCACTTGTAATACCTGTAGAAGCGTTGATTAGGTTTCCAAAAGAGTCAACAACCGTTATATATAATACCATTTTTGCTCCTTAAACAACAGAAAATGAGGATATTTTTGTTATATATTTCATTTTCAATTTAATTGTTACACGTGCTAATTTATGTTGATTAGCTTCATAATCATATTTAACATCAGATATAATTACAGTAGGTTCATAACTGTTAACTGTGTCGGGTTTCATTTTTATCACGTAACCATTCAATCTGCTGTAATTATACATAGAGTCTATATATCCCATCTGAGTCGATGTTAGTTGTTTCGGCTCGTATGTAATAGTTACGCTTTCGCCCCAAGATATGGTCTTTTTTGTATTTTCGTTTGATTCTGCAATATATTCGTATTTGTTATCTTCTTGTTCATATCGGAAATCCGCAGGGCAAGACAGTGTAAATTGCAAATCTTGTGTAACACCGTGAGTAATTGTAAATCTTAATTTTTTATCGAATCCGTTAATAGTTGCTCTGTCCATTATATTGCTCCCATGTATGTATATGATTTTATAGTTGACGGCGTACCAATCAAAAATTGATACTCATTTAGCTTGTTGAGTTTATACGTTGTACCTAAACAAATTGCCTGATATGTATCATCATAAGTTTCTAAATAATATTTGTCGAACAAACGGAATATCGTGTCATAACTTGTTGAAATCGTTATTACCGTCCATTCCTTACCCTTATACAATTTTTGTAATTTCTGTTTTAATTTATATTTTATTGGGAAATCTTGTATTTCAGATAAGTAACTTTCCGTGATTTCTTCTGTTGTTGTTTTCGAAACAGAAACTATTTCATAATATTCTTTTTCTATCGTTTTTGTACTAGAAAAATCACGAAAAACATTATTAAGGTCGATTATATGTATTTTATTATCCGAAACATTATAATACATACAGGACAAAATTAGTTTACGGAAATTATTGATTATGTATGTTTTTGACTTGTTATCGGATTCAATTTTGAACAAATCAGACAAATAAACCCATTTGGTTGTGTCAGTGTAGCCAGAATTGTAACCAACAAAACTTTCCATTTGTTCCAAATCAATATCCTCATTTTTAACATATGTCCATGTATTTGATGTATGAGAGAAATGGAAATAATAGCTTGTAATTCCGTTAATTGTTTTTTCGTATAAAATTTTTGAGTAAGTGTTAGCAAAAAGGTCTGTTCGGTATTGTAATGTTTTACCTAAATATATTTCACCATCTGCTAATTTTGTCCAATTATTGTCAGAAATTGCGTCTAAAATCTCTGTTTCTATACTTGTTAAATCAACCATATTTCTCAGAGCAGAAATATAGCTACCATCTGAATCATAACGGATAAAGTAATACTTGTAATCCGTGTTGTCCCAAAAAATAGGAAACCATTTAAAAACCGTAATTGTTGAGTTAGTTTTGTCATTGTAAACATACTCAATAAAATTATCAGTTGTTACAGAGTATGTAGATGTATCAGTGTCTCCTAACATCACACAATCTTTTACACATACTATTCCATTTATTACATAAGGTAATCCTGTATGATTTGTGTTCATTATTGCTTTTTTAGCTATTTCGGTTGCGGTTGGAGTATAAAGGTTACTACCAGAATAAACAGGGACACCCTCAACAGTGAATTCATCCGTGTCTGTATCATATACCCAAAATGCAAAAGCAGGAAAATATTGAGTTTGGTTTGGAATCATAAATTCCCCATAGGTCATGAAACATACTGTTGAAGCAGATTGGAAAAATCCCTCAACACAGGGATATATTTTGGTCAGTCTATGGTTCGGGTAATCATTATCTGTCCAAATCTTACCACAATTTTTCTCAAAAATTGTTGATTCGTTAAGACTTGACAAAACATACAATTCCGAATTGTAAGGGTCAGTAGTTTTAGTCAAAGCAAATAATGGTTTTGTTGCAAAATCAACATCAGTTCCACTGGTGTGTGATTCTATAATAATAGCATCCTCAATTGCAGATAACTCAACAAATCCAAGTTTGGATTGGTCGGCAACAGCTTCTGTTATGTAATTAACATTTTCCAATTCTTTAACGATATAAACATCTATTGTATCATCTACTTCAACGGGTGTAACATATACATATGCATCAGTAGTGTATAACTGACGGTTTGATGTCTCAAAAATAACATCAACGCTATCTGTGTGTAATACAATATTTGTAATCTGTATAATTTCTTCTTGTAGTATTAGATACATCGGAACATAGGTAATTTCAGTTAGTTCTAAAAATGAATCGTTAGCGGTTTTTACTAGATGTAAAGTGTTGGTTGTTCCAACAGTATGTATTACGCCATCACTTGCATACTTTCCAACCTTTTCTCCATATGGTCGGTTTAAAATAAATTCTATCGTGTCTTTTATCGTCTGATTTTGCTTAACAGGTAGGCATAACATTTGGTTAGCAAGGTTATCTATATAAGAAATTACACGGATTATTGTAAACGGTTTACTATCCGTAACTTCACGGCTCAAGCTGTTTTCATCGATTTTCCCACGAAACAGAATTTCATCGGAATCTGTTGTTATTTCTAAAAAACATAAATTGTGTTTAAAAACAGAGTAATAATTACTTGTGTTTAAAACATTTTGTGAGTCTATATCACAAATTTTAAGATTAATGTAAGCATAAGTGTATGCAAAATTCTTAACATCAATCTTTTCTGAGATTTCCGATACTATTCCCTTATGGATGTCTTTCGATATGTCAAAAGCAGTAGTAGCTAAAGAATTAATATATAATAGATATTTCATGCCAATACAAACCTTTGTTGTGTTGTATCAAAGCGATTAAGACGTTCAACCGCTGATTTTGTGCGTTCTTCATCTGTAGCAAACATTGTGTTGTCATAATAATTATTAATCACTGTTGCTGTAGATTTTCCTGCAAACCTGCGTTCCATTTCATCCCATTTTTTCTCAAAAGTTTTTTCAGGTGTAACAAATTCATTCTGTCCTGCTTCTCCAAGCAAAGCTAATGTAGGGGATGTAATAACTCCACCTTTTGCAAATCCAACTTTTGGAACAGCAGGAACAGCAACAGCACCACCAATACCCAAAGCGGATAAAAGTGTGCGGAAAATAAAGGTTTGAATAACCATTTTTATCAGCTGAACCAAGATGTCCTTGAATATTGAAACAAGCAAATCTCCAAATTTACGCCATGTTAAACTACCACCAGCAACCAAATCGTTTATGGTTGCCATGATTCCCGATGTAGCTGAATCTGCAATCGTAGTAGCAACAGTGTAACGGTCAACCGCTTCTGTAACATAATCCCA
>CAYTJB010000214.1:0-5508 GCA_964437995.1 uncultured Bacteroides sp.
TCAGCATTTATATTTTGGTTGAGTAAACTATCGGTTTTTATAAGTGTATCGTTTATAATTGCTAAAGTATCTTGTTTTACTATTTCTGTTGGCTTATGGTTAAGTACAAAATCAACGCCATTATATACATCTCCTTCTTCAAGTGCTTGGAGTGTGAAATCTACCTGAGGTGGTGTAGCTTCCATTTGCAAACGATTTAACTGCACTGAATCTATTTTTGCATAATATTCGCCTGGCAGCAATCCTAAATAACTCAGATAACCATCTGATTCTGAAATTGTTTTAGCTGCTATACTTCCATCTTTTTTATATATATTTACCATTACTCTTCCTAATCCTTTTTTAGTGGAATCGTTATCAAAAAATACTGTTCCTGTAATTTCTGCTACCGGAGATATAGGAATATTAATGGTTTTAAATTGGTTGGGGTCAACTAATATGCTATAATTTTTCTTGTTCAAACGCCATGTAATAAATTCAAAATCTTTATCATCTAATTCTGCATTGTAATAAATAAACGGTTCAAGTCCCATAATGCGAATTATTGAATCTTTTTCGTTAAAAACTGCACGCCCACCGTTTATTTTTACTGATAATCCTTTAGCTTTTCGTTCGCCGATGTCGAAAGTGCCATTTTGATTTATATCAACAAAAGGAATAAAAGCAATACCACCACGTCCTACCATTGACTGCTGACTTGCAAAAATTCTTCTGTTTTTATCATCAAAAGCTATACCGCCTCGTGCACTTTCCATAAGCGAAACATCTTGATTAATAACACGAACAGAAGCATCGGTTTGGGCAAAAGAGAGGTTGTATCTGAACGAAATATTTAAACTGTTATAATTAGATATTATATTTTTTTCGTAGGAAACTGAGCAATAGCCAGCTTTTGAAACCTTTTTTTCAAGCTCAGTTTTGTAAGATATTAATTCACTGTTGCTTAAATTAAACTGAGCGGATGGTCGAAATGAGAAACCTTTTGGTAATCGCACTGAAAGAGCTGCATTTGTATTTATGTAAACAGATTTATCGTCAATCCAGTTGGCATAAGTTGATACATTTATATTAAATTGACGATAAAAAGCAGAAAGCATCACATCTGCCATGTTGTAAGTAAAGTTTTTATATACATTCTGTTTGAATGAAATACGTGTGCTTGCCGAAACGCTTTTAAGTCGCACCGGAATAGAAAGTCCTACTTTTCTTTCTTCAAGATAATTGTAAAAAATTACTTTTTGCCCTTCGGCGTATTTTGTGTAATCTATTTCAAATATGGCATTTGACCAAAGGTAATAATTCAACAATGCTTTGGTTCGGACTTTGTGTGCATATTCTCCACTCAATGTTAACTTACGCATAGGTAGTATTGAAACACTTACAAATGGAATAGAAGTTAAATTATTGATAGATGATAAATATTCAACACCGCCTCCTATTGTAAAATTTCGAGTTACGCCATAATTTCCTTCACCTCTTCCAAAATATCTTTCGTCATTATCTTGAAGTAATCCCCCACCTATTTTATATTCAAAAACGCCGGAAGGCATAAAGTTGTTAGGTACATTCATTATTCGTTCTTCTGTTCGTTCTTCGCCCATTGGTCCATAAAATTTTAATTTCAGAACGGTATAGCCATAAACAATAGGAACTTTAAATGTGAATTGACCAGCAGCATCAGCCTTTGTATAATCAATTAAGGCATTATTGATATAAAGTTCAACAAACCAATCGGGTTGGGTAACATCGCTAATAGTATATTCTCCTTTAGCTTTTCTTATTGATGTAGGTGTATTTGTGATAATTGCACCGTGAATAGGTGCATTTATTGATGAAATTGTTTTGTTTGAAATATTTCCTGCTTGTATTTGACGAATGATTGTTTTATCATTATCAACCCAACGCCAGTGGTATTGTTGTTGACGAGGGTCGGGTTTATTTCTGTCGGAAAAATTTAGATATACGTTGGCTTCTCCAAATAGCAATTCGGCACCAAGATTTAGTCCAAATCTGGAATCAACTGGTTTATTTTTTGTTTGAGATGACATTGCCGACCAATCTAACATTCCATAACGAAATAAATGGTAGTCTCTTTTAACTGTTTCATCAACAATGAGTACCCCACTATTTTTTTGAATAGTATTTCGTGTTTTCTCTAATCGTTGTTTTTTTATTAATGGTAATTCAAAATCGGATGTTATTTTTATGGAAAGGCTTCTGAAATTAAAATTCAAATGTAAGCCAAATGTCTTTTCAAACATAGATGATTCTAAATAAATCATCCCTATATTTTTTATTAATTCATTATGAAAAGTATAACTGTTTGCATCATTTTTTATTTGTTTTGTGAGATAGTTTATTTCGTAAAGTCTTTCTTCATTTTCAATAAAACCACTGAGAATATTACCATCTTTATTAACTATACAAGGAATATTTAAAACTTGGAATAATTCTTCAATTGAAACATACAGCTTACCTTCTGGCGAATACAAAGCTGCTATATTATAAGTATTGTTAACGCCATCTATTTGTAAAAGCACTGAAATATCTTCTAAATCGGAATTAGGCTGGGCTTTGGCATTAAGTGTGATAAATAAAAAAAATAAGAAAGGAATAATGAAGTGCAACTTATTTACTTTCAAGTGTTTGAAAGCTTCATTCAGCAATTTCATGCTACAAAAAATTGAGGTGCTGAGATGAGTTTTGTTCACTATTTTATTGTTGGTTGAAAGTAATACTAAAACTTCCTGTGTAATATCCTCCAGGGTTTGCAGAATTGTTTCCTACGGTAAGCGTCCCTCCAACACGCAATGGAGTAGTAAAATTACAATCAGTATTTACGGCAAAAGAAGTGCCGTTGTCTCCTTTTTCGGTAGGTCCTATACTTAAAGTAAGCGAACCGCCATTACTTCCTGTTAATGTTGTAGTTGCAGGGTAAGTAATAATAACATTACGTCCTTGGCAGAGTTGAATTTCAAAAATTGCTGGTTGCCAAGTAAGTGAATTTAATAAGATAATTTGACCTGTTGATGAACGATTACCTTGCCAGTCAACACTAACAGTTCCACCCGAACTACCTGCATTTTCCAAACAAAATGCACCAAAATTAATTGCTTGCGTAGCAGTAACTGTTATAGAACGTTGAGGCAATTGAGGTTGGGTATAAGCTTTTTGTAACGACAATAGTTGTATTGTCATAAAAAACAATAATGCCAAATATTTTATGTTATGGATTTGTTTTGCCATGTTTAAGTTAATAATATGTAATTATCAAATTACCTTTTCATTTTAAAGTAGAATGCTAATAACGCAGATTTTTTCTCGTAATTCATAACTCGTAATTATAATTCATGGTTTTTTTGATTTAACAATTAACCATTAATAATTAATAATTATTTTTCCTTTCTTCTTTATAAAGTTACCTCTTGCTCAGCATAAAGCACATAAGGCGTGTCTTTGGGGCTGGTAAAGCGTACCTTTATTTTCCCATTGTTAAGATTAGCTCCTTTGTTTGTATTAAGTTTTATAGAAACATTGCGTTTATTAATATTTGTGTAAACTGCAATGCCTCTTATTAAACCAATTTCTATTGCTTTACCTTGAGGAGGAATATATTCAACTATTAAATCGCCATAGATGGACATATTACCTTCTCTATTTATGGTAAGCTTTAGGTTTTGAATAGTATCTTGTTGGGTTTCAATCTTCAAACTGCTAAGTGTAGCGTTTACTTTTACTTCGCCAGTACGAATAATGATAGGAATACTTATACCAAAAACTGGTGTAATTTGAACACTCATGAGTGTTGAATCTTTGCTTGGTATTTCCATTCCAAGTAGATTATTTCCTTTTTCGGCTCTAAAATAAACGTGTGAACGATATTCGCCTGCTGCCATATCGGGTTTCTTACGAAGCTGTAATCGTATAACTTGCGATTCGCGGGGAGCAAGTGTTACTTTACGTGGAAATATACGCAAAAATGGATCGGCAAACATTTGACCTTCGTTTGGTTTATTAATAATTTCAAAACTGCCATCTTCAGTCATATTATACTGTAAAAAAGAAACAGAATAAACAGCAGTATCGTTTCCTGTGTTTACCAAACTTAGTTCTTCTTTTTGCTTTTTACCATCAAACACCACTCTAACAGGAGAAACTAATAAGTTTCCTTGTGCTAATAGTTGTAAATTCAAACCTAATAATGGGATTAGTATTGTTATAAATATTTTTTTCATTTTTACTATTTTTGTTAAAAAATAAGTTAGTTGTGTTTACTTGTTTTGTTGAACTTCTCTTTTGTCATACTGACGAAGGAAGCATCTCATTCTTTTTGTCATGCTGAACAAAGTGAAGCATCTCATTAAAAATAAATACATTATTTATTGAGATTCCTTCCCGAAGTTTCGGAACTCGGAATGACAAAAATGACAGACATTGCAAAGTAAATAATTTTTCATGATTTTCTTGTAGATATTAAATTAATTGTAGAAGAATATTATTGGATAATTACCTGAATATAAGCCAATAGGATTATCTTCTATTGGACCAATACGTAATGATGCACCAATATTTACAATAAAATCTTCGTTTGCAGTTGAATTTCCTCCTTGTGGCATATCAACTGTCCACGAATCTAAATATATATAATTTACACCGTTTTGATGATAAATATATACAGGACTTGTAGGTAATATAACACTTAAGGTGTTGGTTTGAGTTCCTGAAATTGAAAATATTCCTTGACTGACATAACTTTCCGTTAGAATTATTGAACCATTCGACATACGTGTACCTTGAGGTGTAATTATAATATTTCCACCACCACCTATGGGTGTAAACTGCCCAAAACTCAATTGTCTTATTTCGGAAGCTGTTGTTAAAGGTACAATTTCGGTGTAAACCGTTGCTGTTAAAGTAGCTTGCCCAAAAACAGAGACGCTTACTAACACTATTATTATAAATACAAGGCTTTTAATCGTTTTCATAGCCAATTGGTTTTTATTGTTTATGCAATTTCTGTTTTTTAAAGAAGAGAAAGGCTTTTTAAACCCTTTCTCTTCTTAGCTAAATTTAAAAACAAATTTAGTTGTAAGCTACTGTTACATCAAAAGTTCCAGTATAAGTTCCTGGAGTTTGACCATTATTTACATTAAGTGTAGCTCCAACAGTGAAAGCATCTGCACCAGAACCATTAAGTGTTCCTGTAAGACCGTTTGCACCGGCAGAAGCAGTACGAGCAAGAAAGTTGTCAACAACCATTGTATGCAATGGTGCTCCGCCATCATCTACAGTAATTGAGGGTGCTCCAAAAGAGATTGCATACGTTGTATTATTTGCACCACCTACATTATATGCTGCATTAGAAGAAGTTGGTGCTTGTGCTGATAAGTTAACACCACCGTTTGGTGTGCGAGTACCAGTAGTAGAAAGAACGCAAGTACCAGGTGTAGCAGCTAATACTGCTAATGTTCCAAAGTTGAGTGCTGCTGTTTCAGTTATTGTAATTGG
>CAYTJB010000215.1:0-5496 GCA_964437995.1 uncultured Bacteroides sp.
TGGATTAATGGAGAACTAAGTTTTAAGCAAATTAAGAAAGTAAAAATTGACGATTTATTAGAAAGAGACGTTATTAATCTCGACAAACATAAGATAAGTGCTGAATTAGCTGATAAAATCATTCTAATTACAGGAGCTTGCGGCTCTATTGGTAGCGAAATGGTTCGTCAGATAGCCGAATTCCCTCATAAGAAAATCATTATTATTGATCAAGCTGAATCGGCTTTGTACAATTTAGAAGTTGAATTGGCTGAAAAATACAAAACATCTCATTTTGAGTTTATTCTTGCCGATATTAAAAACGAAGCACGAATGCGAAGAATATTTGAGCACTTTAAACCGAGCATTGTGTTTCATGTAGCAGCTTATAAGCACGTTCCTGTTATGGAAGAAAATCCTTACGAAGCAGTTACTACCAACATAAAAGGCACTAAAATAATTGCCGACCTTTCTATTGAATTCGGCATTGAAAAATTTGTAATGGTTTCTACAGACAAGGCTGTAAATCCTACTAACGTAATGGGTGCAAGTAAACGTATTGCCGAAATGTATGTGCAAACTTTGAATCGTAAGGGATTTACCAAATTTATTACCACACGTTTTGGAAATGTATTGGGGTCGAATGGCTCGGTAATTCCGTTGTTTAACGAACAAATCTCAAAAGGCGGACCCGTTACAATTACGCATCCCGATATTACCCGTTATTTTATGACTATTCCCGAAGCTTGCCAGTTGGTGTTAGAAGCTGGAAGTATGGGCAATGGAGGCGAAATTTACATTTTCGACATGGGCGAATCGGTTAAAATAGTTGATTTAGCTAAAAAAATGATAAAACTTTCCAATTTAACTTTAGGTAAGGATATTCAGATAATATACACTGGTTTGCGTCCCGGCGAAAAATTATATGAAGAACTATTAAATAACAAAGAAAACACCATTGCAACTCATCATCCTAAAATAATGATTGCCAAAGTAAGCGAATCGGACGAAAGTATTTTTACTACAAAAATTAATGAACTCATTGCCTTAATAGCAAAACAAGACAATTTTGAATTGGTAAAGAAAATGAAAGAAATAGTACCAGAATACAAAAGTCAAAATTCGGTGTACGAGAAGTTAGATTAGAAGGTTTTTTTGATGTATTAAGAAATTAACATCTATAAACAATTGTTTACTTACATTTGCATCCTTAATACATCAAAAAAATCAATATGGATTACTCCTCTATTCTTTCAAATTTTAATATTACCGAACTAAATGAAATGCAACAAGCATGCTTGCAAGCAATTCCAAAACCTAATGATGTAATTCTTATCTCCCCTACTGGTTCTGGGAAAACATTGGGTTTTTTGTTGCCTATTTTGCAATTATTAAAGTCTGATAATGTGGGTGTGCAAGTATTAATTTTAGTACCATCCAGAGAATTAGCCATTCAAATCGAAAAAGTTTTTAAGCAAATGGGCACTCCATACAAAGTTAATTCATGCTATGGGGGTCATTCAGTACGCATCGAAGAAAATAATTTAATACTTCCACCTGCAGTTTTAATTGGAACACCTGGCAGAATTGTGCAGCATTTACAGCAAAAAAGCTTAGATTTAAAACATGTACATACTTTAGTTTTAGACGAATTCGACAAATCACTCGAATTTGGTTTTAAAACCGAAATGGAATATATTGTACAACAATGCAAACAGCTTAAAAAACGTATTTTAACTTCGGCTACAGCCTTAAAAGAAATCCCTGCATTTGTTGGTTTAACAAATAGTATAGCAATAAATTATACAAACCAACACCAAGAATTAAAGTCGTCTTTACTTTTGAAATCAGTAAAAACTGAAGGCATTGACAAAGTAAAAGCCTTGATATTATTGTTGGGAAAAATCAATACCAAACCCTGTATCGTATTTTGCAATCATCGCGAAGCAGTTAATCGAATATCTAACCAATTATATCATAATAGAATAGAACATAGTTTTTATCACGGTGGCTTAGAACAAATTGACCGAGAAAAAGCCTTAATTAAATTACGAAATGGAAGTGTTAGTATTTTAATTACAACCGATTTGGCATCAAGAGGCTTAGATATTCCTGAAATAGAAGTTATAATACACTACCATTTGCCAGCTACCGAAGAAATAATGATACATCGCAATGGCAGAACTGCAAGGATGAACGCCAATGGAACAGCTTACTTTTTATTAGAACCCAAAGACTATTTGCCCAAATTCTTAGAAAAAACACCTGAAGAAGAAACCTTGCCTAAAAAACTTATTTTACCCGATGCCAACCAATGGCAAACCCTATATATTGCTGCTGGCAAAAAAGACAAAATAAGCAAAATGGATATAGTAGGAATGCTTTTACAAAAAGGAGAATTGCACAAAGACGAATTAGGGAAAATAGAAGTATTAGACCACTCGGCTTATGCAGCCATAAAAGCAAGTAAAATTGCAAAAACTATTCAGTTAATTAAAGGAGAAGAAATTAAAAATAGAAAAATAAGGATGGAAATTGCAACTTAGTTTTTAATGAAACTTTATGAGAAAATACTCAGTTGTTTTATGCGTAATTTTATTTATTTTTGTAGCACTACAATTTAAAAATTTTTATATCACAAAGAAAAAAATAAACAATGAAAAAATTATTATTAATAAGCAATTCAACCAATGCAGGGGAAGCTTACTTAGGCTGGCCTCGTGAAGCCATTAAAAATTATTTAAAAACCAATGGTATAAAACGTGTTTTATTTATTCCTTATGCTGGAGTTGGCGTAACGTATGATGATTATACTTCAAAGGTAAATACTGTTTTTACTGAGCTCGGAGCTACTATTTATGGGATACACAACGAAGCTGACCCTATAAAAGCAGTAAATGAAGCCGAAGCAATTGCTGTAGGTGGCGGTAATACTTTTCATTTGGTGTATATGTTGCACAAATTAAAATTAATGGACGCTATTAAAAATAAAGTGTTAGCAGGAACCCCTTATATGGGCTGGAGTGCAGGTTCTAACGTGGCTTGTCCTTCGTTGAAAACCACCAACGATATGCCAATTATTGAACCCGAAAGTTTTAACTGTACAGCCTTAGTTCCTTTTCAAATAAACCCACATTATTTAGATGCAAACCCTGAAGGGCATGGTGGCGAAACCCGCGAACAACGCATAGAAGAATTTATGGAAGTAAATCAAAATATTTATGTGGTGGGTTTACGCGAAGCCACTTATTTGTTGGTTGAAGGCGATAAAATTTCATTGCATGGCAAGCGCCCAATGCGTATTTTTAAATATGGAAAACCAGCTTACGAAGTTCAGATTGGCGAAAATATTGAGTTTTTGTTGGCTGAATTAAAGAAATAACTACAACTTCGTTGATTAAACAATCTTGATTACAAAAAAATGAATTCGCTTTTTTGATTAGATTAAGTACATTTGCAAGAGATAAAGTATGGATTATGTCATACAAAGCCAGCTATAATAGGTGGCTTTGTATGGGTTTGTCCGAACTATATACGAGTTAGCTGCAAATGTAGGACGACACAACAAAACCTTAAAAAACAACAACTTATGACTTTCAACGACATTGATGAAATGAAAAAAGCTGGTTTTACAGGCTTTAAGAAAATGAGTGAATTATTCCGCGACAGTTCAATGCTTCCTGACAGTAATGGAGTTTACCTTGTGCTTAATCTCGACAATAAGCCAGGTGAATTTCTGACTGTCGGTTCTGGCGGACATTTCAAAGGGAAAAACCCAAACGTTTCTTTGGACATGCTAAATTCAAATTGGGTAGACAATACAAAAGTGGTTTACATCGGCAAAGCGACTTCACTAAAATCACGTCTGAGACAATACTTTGGCTTTGGACAAGGCAAAAACATTGGACATTATGGAGGCAGACTTATTTGGCAAATCAAATACTCGCAAGACCTTGTAGTTTGTTGGAAATCTTTAACTACTGACCCGAGAGAATTTGAAACTGGCTTAATCCGACAATTTGTTACAACATTTGGTAGACGACCATTTGCAAATCTCGCTGACTAATGAATCCTAAACAATTTGAAGAAATAGTTTGTGAGCATTTTCGCAACAAAGGTTATGAGGCTAAAACGACTTCATACAGCGGGGATTATGGCGTTGACGTATTTGCGACTAAAGCCAAAGAGAAAATTGCAATACAAGCAAAAATGTATGGAAGCGGGACAAGAAAGATTAACCGACAAATGGTCATGGAACTTCATGGAGCAAAAGACTATTTCGACTGTTCTAAAGCTGTTATAGCGACAGACGGAAACTTTTTACCGGATGCAAAGGAAGTAGCTGAAAAACTTAAAATAGAAATTTTACACATCGACAGTTCGCAAATATTTCCAACGAAAACAGCAAAGACCAACGACAAAACATTTGAAGGGATTTGGGAAAAATATATTTTGCCATTACAAGGTAAAACCTTGAGAAGAAGAAACGGTGAAACAAACGAAATTCTAAAAGCAAATTGGAGCGAAATAGAAAGACTAACTTCTAATGGCAAAAAAGGCAAAATTAAAATTGAAATATTCAAACAAGCGGTAAATAGATTATTGCTTGAAGGTCATATAACAAGGGACTACATTAACCAAAATTATGTAGGTCGTGCATCATCAGGAATAATTTTAATTTTATCGCAAGTTCCCTTTTTTCAGCTTACAGACAGACCGATAGGGTTAAAATTTATCAAATGACAACCGAACTGAAAGAAGGAACATCTGCAGCTAACAAACGCTATAGCAAATGCAGGTATGCGTGTTCGTCGAAACATTTGAAATCTTTACATACATTTGTGCTGGCAGACAGTTGAGCAACAATTTATTCCCGCACTTGCCATAGCGTCATCCGTTACTAAAAAGAAAACTTCCAACAAACCATACATCACAATATCACCAAATCATTAAATTATTATCGGTTTTAGTTGTGTTTATGGGAATACTTTGTAAATATCTTTTCGGTGTACAATTCTGGCAAATTCTATGGTATTGTTTTCAATAAAAACACCTATTCTGTAATCGCCTGTTTTTATTCTGTTTTTATAACCAATAAGTTTTTTGAGGTTCTTTACGTCTATAGGGTTTGAGGCTTTTTCAACGTTTATAATAATATGGTAAATATCGTTTTTAACTTTATCCAACGTTATTTTATCCAAATCTTTATAGAACTGCTTTAAAAACGCTATTTTCATTTTTTGCCCAATTTGGTCATAATTTTTTCGCGAGAAACCTTTTGACTTCTTTCAGCTTCTTTCATTAATTGCATTAACCCCAAATCTTCTTTATCGTCTAAATCTAATGCTTTGCTTTTAATTTTTAGTTTTTTTAGCATTTCTGATAAAAATGCAAATTCGGTTTTATCTTTTGGTTGAATTAATATTGCTTCCATTGTACATTTTTTTTACAAAAGTAATATATTTTGGTTATGTTTTAGAATAATGTTGAAAGTTAAAAAGTTTAAAAAATATTTTA
>CAYTJB010000216.1:0-1684 GCA_964437995.1 uncultured Bacteroides sp.
CAAAAAAATATTGAATCTGCCAAATTTTGGACTAAATATATTTTCACTTTGGTATTATATGTATGTTAAAGGATAATAATTTTATTAGTAAACTATAAATTTATTATCATTCTAAATAAAAAAAGTGATAAGCTTGTTATTCTCCCCTTTCCCTGCAAATCATCAGACCGCTTGCTTTGACAACTTTTGCCATTTATTATGATTTGTTAGCCAAAACATTGACTATTACCTCACGCTTATCATTTAAAATGGAATACTTTGTTTTCATTTCTTTCCCTTTTTCTTAGTTAGTTTTGGAGTGGATGTTAGATTTGAACTATCCTTTAATATTTCATTCCCTCTCTTAAATATAAAATTATTCTAATATTTCCGAAAATTTAGCAAGATATAAAAAGTCTTTCCCGAAAAACTGCATTACTTTTGCATTAAATATTAAAGGAAATGAATCACAAAACGGATACTGCAAAAGATTATAACGAACGTATTAATAGGGTGTTGTTGTATATCAATAATCATTTGGGCGAGAACTTAGACTTGAAGCAGTTGGCAGAAATATCTAATTTTTCTCCTTTTCATTTTCACCGCATTATGCGGGCACATTTGGGCGAGGCTTTGGGTAGTTACATTGTAAGAATCCGTTTAGAAATAGCTGCACGTTTATTAGAGTTTAGCCAAGAAGCTATTAGTGATATTGCTTGGAAAATTGGCTATGAAACACCGGCTGCTTTTTCTACAGCATTTAAAAATCGTTTTGGTGTTTCGCCTGTCGAATTTAGAAACAGTACTGTAAATAATCATATTTTTAATCATTTTATTAACAACGAAAACACATTAAAAATGGAACTTAAACCAAAAATTAAAGAGATAAGTACTAAAAAAGTACTTTATATTCAGGTAATAGAGGCTTATGGTGGCGAAAAAACAGCCAAAGCATGGGAAAAACTATGGACTTTTGTAAAAGAAAAAAAGCTATATAGTTTTGGAATGGAATCCTTAGGCGTTAGCCACGACGATCCAAGTATTACTGATGCAGAAAAATGTCGCTACGATGCGTGTGTAACCATTAAAAAAGAAGTAAAACCAGAAGGCGAAATTGGTATAAAAGAAGTGGAAGGTGGTAAATATGCTATTTTCAAACACGTAGGACCATATACCAACCTTGGCGAAGCTTACGATCAAATTTACCGCAATTGGCTGCCTACTTCGGGTTACGAATTGCGAGATTTGCCTTGTTTTGATAAGTATATGAACAATCCGAGCAAGACAAAACCAGAAAAACTACGGACATATATTTATATTCCAGTAAAGTAGAGAATAGTAATCAGGTAACAGTTAAAAGCAAAAATGAATTATAATTGCGTTAAAACGTCTTCAGAATAACTAAGATTTTAGTATTGTGAGTTACGGGGTAATTTAAAGTTACTCCGTAACTGTTAAAATATGTAGTCAACCAAAAGTTTGAAAATTTCATTGTATTTTAAAAGAATATTTTGTAAAAGTAATATTGTTTTTTAATTTTGTTTGTCTCGAATTTTATGAAAATCTCAAAAATGAATTGTGTAGTTGACTATTAATCAATTCTATAACCCTAAAAATATTTCATTATGGATACTTTTATCTCTACAGATGATGTGCTGGAGTTTGCAGTAAACGCTGAGCAAAAGGCGTACAATCTCTACACCAG
>CAYTJB010000216.1:1694-5375 GCA_964437995.1 uncultured Bacteroides sp.
AATGAATTAATTGTTTTAGAAAGCTTTCAGAATAACTAAGGTTATATGTGAGTTACGGGATAACTTTAATTTATCCCGTAACTGTTAAAATATATAGTCAACTAAAAGTTTAAAAATTTCATTGTATTTTGTCAATGGTAACTTTTGAGGAAGGTCGTATAAATTATGATATTCCCTAAATTCGCCGCCCATGGCATAAATAAAAATAGAGGGAACGCCTTTTTCATAAAATGCACAATGATCGCTATTGCATGATTCGCCTCTTTCTACCACAGTTTTTAAATATGATTTTTCTTTATTAATGTCATTCAAGCGATTGTATTGTTCTTTAAATTTTGAGCCGTTTACAATGGTAATTCCTTCGCTTCCTGTGCCAACCATGTCTAAATTTATCAAAAATTTTATTTTTTCTAAAGGAAATAATGGATGATTGGCTAAATAATATGAACCATAGAGCCCTGTTTCTTCACCACTTACCAATGCAAATACAATAGAATAATTGGGCAGAGTGGAATCTGAAGTAAAATAACGTGCCAAATCTATTACCATAGCCGTTCCGCTTGCATTATCGTTAGCACCGGAAAAATATACGTTTTTACCCATTTGCCCCAAATGATCATAATGGGCTGTAAATACATAAAATGAATCGGGATATAATTTGCCTTTTACATATCCTACCACATTTTGAGTAGCATAATCTTTTAAATAATCAGCTTCTATGCTGATACTTATTTTCTTAATTTTTGCAGGCAATGATTTTCTGAGCAAATTAATTTTTACAAAATCATTTTGTTTTTTCCCGTCCGAAGCTCCCCAACTCAACTTATCATCGTTAATAAATGCAATACCTTTCGATTGAAATGGGTTTTTACGTTTTAGTGTTGCCCCAAATGCAATTACCTCTTTATCGTTAATATTTTGTTTATCAATTAATACAATTTTATTTTTTAGGTTTTTCTTTAGAATTTTATCAATATCGGCTTTGCATGTAACATTGCTACTATCAATTTTAAATATTTTATACTTTCCTTTTATAGATGGCGATGATAGAGATACCATGTAGTCTATGCCTGTGATTAATTCTTTTTTATTGATAGCTACACTCATCTCTTTACTGAATGTATTAGTAGAAAGATGGTATTCTTGCAGATAGCTATCTTGGAATTTTGCCAATTTTATTTTTGCAAATTCATTGGCAATAAATGCTGCTGCTTTGGTGTCGCCCTGATTGGTATATCCTCTTCCAAAAAATGCAGGCGAACACAGCGAATCTATTAGATAACGAGCATATTGAATATCTTGCGATTGCGTACAAGTAAAACTCAATATCAGCATCAACGCTATTAAGACTCTATTCTTCATACTTTATACTTTAAAAATTTTATGAACTTTACAAACTGCTACAAAATATTCATCAATTGTTCTTTGATTTTTTCTAATTCATCTTTCATTTGAACTACAATTTGTTGTATATTCACATCATTGGCTTTTGAACCGATAGTATTGATTTCTCTGCCAATTTCCTGACATACAAACGATAGTTTCTTGCCTTGCGACAATTCTTCGTTTAAAGTATCTGTAAAATAGTCGAGGTGTTTTTTTAATCGTGTTTTCTCTTCGGTAATATCAATTTTTTCGAGGTAATAGATAATTTCTTGTTCAAAACGATTATTGTCAATTTTTGAAGCCTCAAGCATATCATTCAAATTTTTCCATAGCTTATCTTTAATTGCCTGAATTCTATTGGCTTCGTGAGGTTCAATGGCTGTTAGTAACGTTTCAATTATGCCAATTCTTTTTACTAAATCATCGCAAAGTATATTTCCTTCATTTATTCTGAATTCCTCCACTTTAAGAATTGCCTGATGAATGGTTTCCATTAAAGATTTCCACTCTTGGTCGCTGATTTCTTCGGTATTGGTATTGTAAATATCAGGCATTCTAATTAATAAACTCATAAAATCCATGGGTTGTTCGTCCAGCTCGGAGGCAATTTGCTTGAGTTCGTTGTAATGAGCTTTCACCACATCTTTATTAATAGAACATTCGGCATATCCGCCAATATTTTCAACATTGATATATACATCTGCTTTTCCTCTTTCGAGTTTGCCGGCGATAAAACTACGAATTTCGGTTTCTTTTTCACGGTAATAAACAGGCAATTTGGTATTGATATCCATTTGTTTGCTGTTTAGCGTTTTTATTTCGACAAGAATTTTTTTGTTGGACAATTCGCAATTAGCTTTCCCAAAGCCGGTCATTGATTTTATCATGGTAAGTCAGATATTATTTTGATTGACAAAGATACGTTTTTTTGCTTAGTGCAAAAAAACATAAAATATTGCTTATTTATGCAAATATAGATGGTTAAATTTTGTAATGAATTAAATATTAGCCACAAAGGCACAAGAACATAAAATTGTAACCAGAATATATAAAAATGATTCTTAGTATCTTAGTACCTTAGTGGCAAGAAAATTTAAATTTTGATTCGTATTATCTCTAAAAAAAATGTAGTTTTGTAATTACCAAATTATAGCTATCTCGTATGTATAACAACGCTGAATTATTTGACGATAACGCATTGCTTTTCGATTCGATGTTGAGAGATATTGAAGCAGCTACTAATTATGTTTACTTAGAAACGTATCGTTTAAACGATGATGCTATTGGAATTAAATTTCGTGATGCCTTAGCTGTTAAATGCAAACAAGGTGTGAAAGTAAGAATATTGGTTGATTCGTGGGGTACTTCAGTTTCTTCTTCTTTTTTTACACCTATCATTGATAATGGAGGTAATGTTAGGTTTTTTAAAAAGTTCAAATTCTTCTTTGATTTTTTTACTAAAAACCATAGGCGTAATCATCGGAAATTATTATTAATAGATGATAAAATCACGTATATTGGTTCGTCTAATTATACTGTATATAGCCTTGCTTGGCGAGAATCGGTGTTGAAAATAGAAGGCGAAATTACTCGGTATTTCAAAAGAACATTTAACGAAAGCTTTACCATTTATCGAAAGTATCATTTTAATAAATTCTCATTTAAAAAAATTATAAAATTAGGCGATTTTAAAATTGTACAAGACATTCCATCCATTTATTTTCAGCGAATTAGAAAAGAATATACGCATTTGATTAATCGTGCAAAAAAAGAAATTTTGATTGAAACGCCTTATTTTTTGCCTGCATATAAATTGCGTAAAGCATTGATGGATGCAAGCGATAGAGGTGTGGATATTAAAATAATAATACCAAAGTATTCGGACGTAAAATTAGTGGATCTGTTGCGAAATAAATATCTTGGAATTTTTTATAAAAAAAATGTAAAAATACTTTTTTACACGCCTAATAACTTACACGCTAAATGTTTATTGGTAGATAATGAAGTATTTTCGGTAGGTTCAGCCAATTTTGATTACCGAAGTTTTAGATATCAATACGAAATTGCATTGGTAGGTAGTCATCACAAAACTAACAAAGAAATCCGAAATCATATTTTGAAAACGATACTGGATTGCGAAGATTTTGATTACGAAAAATGGAAAAATCGTCCTTTTATAGAAAAAGCTATTGAGTGGCTTATGCTTCCTTTGAGGTATCTTTTATAGATTATTTCATTGACCTGTTTTCTGCAGAAATAGTATTAATAATTACAACATACAGATAATCAAGCAGT
>CAYTJB010000217.1:0-2966 GCA_964437995.1 uncultured Bacteroides sp.
AAAATCATCCTTTACCTCCATATTTGGATGTATAGTCCTGACAAACGGCAATGCTTTATTTATTCAACAAATGTAATAATTATATTTTATAAATCATCGAATGACGATTTTATTTTTTGCAAACTCTTTTCTGTTATACCAAAGTGATTTATAAGTTATACCAATGTTCGTTCTAAAAATCACACTAAAAATAAGAACGAATACATTTGTAAATGCCGATAGACTTTCAACATCATTTTATCCCGAAACTTCGGGATTAAAATGATACTTTTGAAAGCTAATCGGTATTAGTCCGTTTTATAATATAGTATTATTGCAATAACGATAAAATTTAGAATGGACGGATATATACAAATTTGTAAATATGCAAATATGTATATAAATTTTTGAAAAAGTTTTTTTATTCTTTATGAAAAAACAGCTCGAATATCTTGGAAAATATTAGCTGTAGAACAAAAAAGCCGACTTATATAAATCGGCTTTAAGTTTTTAATTAGTGTACGCTTTTTACAGCTTACGTTTTACTTCGGTTTCTTCGTAGCCTTCTACAATATCGCCAACTTTTATATCGTTAAAGTTATCGATATTTAAACCACATTCGTATCCGGCGTTTACTTCTTTTGCATCGTCTTTAAAACGTTTCAACGAACCTAATTTGCCAGTATAAACTACAATGCCATCACGTATAATTCTAATTTTGTTGTTTCGGGTAATTTTGCCATCGAGTACCATACAACCTGCAATGGTTCCAACTTTGGTAATATTAAACACTTCGCGAATTTCGATATTACAAATAATTTTTTCAACAATATCAGGCGAAAGCATACCTTCGATAGCTGCTTTAATTTCGTTAATGGCTGTGTAAATAATTGAGTATAAACGAATATCAATTTGTTCTTGTTCGGCTAATTTGCGGGCACTCATAGATGGACGAACCTGGAACCCAACAATAATGGCTTCCGAAGCAGAAGCAAGCAATACATCAGATTCGGTAATTTGTCCTACTGATTTATGAATAACTTGTACCTGAACTTCGTCGTTAGAAAGTTTTAACAATGAATCAGCCAATGCTTCTACTGAACCATCTACATCACCTTTAACAATAATATTTAATTGTTTGAAATCGCCAATGGCAATACGACGACCAATTTCGTCTAATGTAATATGTTTTTGAGTTCTGATACCTTGTTCGCGTTGTAGTTGTAAACGTTTGCTTGAAATGTCTTTTGCTTCGCGTTCGTCTGTCATTATATTAAACTTATCACCGGCTTGAGGTGCGCCATTTAAACCCAACAATAATACAGGATTAGAAGGTCCTGCTGTTTTAACCGCAACATTGCGTTCGTTGTACATGGCTTTTACTTTTCCATACGTAGAACCTGCCAATACTACATCGCCAACGTTTATGGTTCCATCTTGCACCAATATTTTGGCTACATAACCACGACCTTTGTCAAGTGATGATTCTATAACTGTTCCAACCGCTTTTTTGTTTGGATTTCCTTTTAAATCGAGCAATTCGGCTTCTAATAATACTTTTTCGAGCAATAGGTCAATATTAACTCCTTTTTTAGCAGAAATTTCCTGACTTTGGTATTTTCCGCCCCAGTCTTCTACTAAAATATTCATTTGCGACAATCCTTCTTTAATTTTTTCAGGACTTGCATTTTCTTTATCTATTTTATTGATAGCAAATACAATAGGAACATTGGCTGCTTGGGCATGATTAATAGCTTCGATGGTTTGAGGCATTATTTTATCGTCGGCAGCAACTACAATAATGGCAACGTCAGTTACTTTGGCACCACGAGCACGCATAGCGGTAAATGCTTCGTGACCTGGTGTATCTAAGAAAGTGATTTTTTTACCATTTGCCAATTCAACTTCATACGAACCAATGTGTTGTGTAATACCACCCGCTTCGCCAGCAATTACATTTGCATGTCTAATATAATCAAGTAAAGAAGTTTTCCCGTGGTCAACGTGTCCCATAACGGCTACAATTGGAGCTCTTGGAACTAAATCGGCTTCATTATCTGTTTCTTCCGAAACATTAATAGCACCTAATACATCAACGCTCACAAAATCAACCTTATAACCAAATTCATCGGCAACAATTGTAAGTGCTTCGGCATCTAAACGTTGATTAATAGAAACAAACATGCCCAGTGACATACAAGTAGAAATAACGCTTGTAACAGGCACATCCATCATGCTGGCTAATTCATTGGCAGTAACAAATTCGGTTACTTTAATAATTTTCTTTTCTTCCAGTTGCTTTTGTTGGTCGTCTTGAAATTGTTGACTTACCTGACTTCTTTTTTCTCTACGGTATTTCGATGTTTTCGATTTTCCTAATGGATTCAAGCGAGCCAAGGTTTCCTTGATTTGCTTTTCGATAGCGTTGTCGTCAATAACAGCTTTTGTAACTTTAAATTCGCTTTTTCTTTTCCCTTTAGTTTCTTCTTTTACTCTATGTCTTGGGCTGCCGTCGGGTTTTGTACCTTCTGTTTTTTTATTTAAAGCATTGATATTTTCAATTGCTTTATTTTTTTCAATGATACGTGGTCTTTTCTTATCGGTATGTTTTTCTGATGAAGAAGCAACGGGTTGTTTTTTGAGTTGTGGTTTGTTAAATTCAGAAAGATCAATTTTACCTTGAATTTTAGGCCCTTCTAATTTAGAATACTTCGTTTTAATGAAATTATCGCGTTTTACTTCCTTGGTTTCGGCAATTGGCTCTTCTTCAATTATTTGAATTTTTGTTTCTTCTAATTCATCAACAGGAGCTGGCTCAACAATTTCTTCTTTTGAAGTTTCTTTTTTCTTGTTACTTTTAATTTCTGCTTTTTTCTGTTCTTTTTCTTTTTCTTTTTCAGCTTTTGTTTTTTTGTCGGGTTTGGTTTTTAAGTTGATTTTTGATAAATCAAGCATCCCAACAACTTTAATTTTGTTTTCCGAATCAG
>CAYTJB010000217.1:2976-5342 GCA_964437995.1 uncultured Bacteroides sp.
GTAGGAGCAGCAATATCTTCGCTAACTTCAACCTTATGTGGTTTTGTAGTAATAACAGGCTCTTCAGAAACAATAGGGCTGTTATTATCTGATTTTTCAACTGTTTTTTGTTGAGGTGTTTCAATAATAGGTTGTTGAACAACTTCTTTAGGAGCAACAGTAGTTTCAGCTTTTTTAAGGTCTTCTGCAGAGAAGCTCTTTTTTATATTTGTTTCTTGATGAAACGCTTCATCATGCTGATGTTTCTCTTTTTCAAGGCTTTCGATAGATAAAGATTGACGGTTGGAAAATTCCAATCCTATTTTTAAGGCTTCTTCTTTTACGCTTTTTTCAGATTGAAACTCTTTTAGCAAAAGTTCATACATAGTATCCGAAATTTTTGTGTTTGGATTACTTTCCACAGTATGCCCTTTCTTTAAAAGAAATTCAACAATGGTAGTCATACCTATGTTAAATTCTTTTGCAGCTTTAATCAATCGGATGTTTTTATTTTCTTCTGCCATCTTTTTTTTATTTTTATTCCTTGATATTGCAGTTGTTATACTTGTTTTGCTTTGAATGAATGTTAGTATTTTTATAAATTTATTCAAATTCTGATTTTAAAATTCTAACTACTTCATTAATTGTTTCTTCTTCCAAATCGGTTCTTTTCACTAATTCTTTTACCGTTATATCGAGAACGCTTCTTGCAGTATCGCAACCAATATTTTTTAATTCATCAATAATCCATTGGTCAATTTCATCGGCAAATTCTTGCAAATCAACATCTTCTACATAAGAATCAGTATCACGATATACGTCAATTTCATAACCAGTTAATTTTCCTGCTAATTTAATATTATATCCGCCTTTGCCAATGGCTAACGAAACTTGGTCGGGTTTCATAAATACATCAGCTCTTTTGGTTTCTTCATCAATTTTGATAGATGATATTTTGGCAGGATTTAAAGCTCTGGTAATGTATAATTCAGGATTATTGGTATAGTTGATTACATCAATATTTTCGTTTCGTAATTCTCTTACAATACCGTGAATACGAGAGCCTTTCATACCAACACAAGCCCCAACAGGGTCAATGCGGTCATCATACGATTCAACAGCAATTTTTGCTTTTTCGCCTGGTACTCTTACAATATTTTTAATGGTAATTAATCCATCATATACTTCTGGTACTTCTGATTCAAATAATCTTTCTAAGAAAACAGGAGAAGTTCTTGAAAGTATAATATGAGGTGTATTATTGCGTAATTCAACCTGTAATACCACAGCACGAACGGAATCTCCTTTTCTATAAAAATCTGAAGGAATTTGTTCTGATTTTGGGATAAGTAATTCAATACCTTCGTCGTCCAACACCATTACTTCTTTTTTCCACACTTGATATACTTCGCCTGTAACAATTTCGCCTATTTTTTCAATGTATTTTTTATATACATTGTTTTTTTCGTATTCCTGAATTTTTGAAACAAGGTTTTGACGAATGGCTAAAATTTCTCTTCTGCCAAAGTCTTTCATTTTTATTTCTTCGGTAATTTCTTCGCCAATTTCAAAATCGGGTTCAATTTTTATAGCTTCAGAGTATTCGATTTCTAAATTGTCGTCTTCCGACATGCCATCTTCTACAATAACCCTGTTACGCCAAATTTCTAAATCACCTTTGTCGATATTTACAATAATGTCGTAATTATCATCTTGTCCGTATTTTTTGATAAGCATGCTTCTAAACACGTCTTCCAAAATACGCATCATGGTTTCACGATCAATATTTTTAAATTCTTTAAATTCCGAAAATGATTCTACTAAATTAATATTATCCATTTTAATTCATTTTTTAAAATGCAACTACTGTTTATTTGAAAGTTATTACAACTTTTGTTTCTTTAATATCCTTGAAATCAATTGTTTTTACTAAATCAACGATTTCATTGGTTTTTCTTTTCTTTTTGACTGGAAGTAGCTCAATGGTAATGGTATTTTCGTCAACGACTTTTAAAACGCCTGTTAGTTTGATACCGTCATTTAATTTAACATCTACCGTTCTCCCAATATTATTAATGTATTGACGCTTTACACGTAAGCCTAAATCTAAGCCAGCTGAGGAAACATCCAATTCAAAATCTTCTGTTTCGCGGTCGAGGTTCGATTCTATTTTACGACTCAAAGCAACACAATCGTCAATGGTTACGCCATTATCGCCATCAATAAAAACAATGATATGATTGCTTGCACTCACACTAAAATCTACCAGAAACATATCAGTTCCTGTTAGGTGTTCTTCAATCAAATCGGCTATTTTTTGTTTGCTAATCATAACTTATTTTGTAATAAAAGAGGGGACTTTTAGTCCCCTCAATATCTTTTCTCTG
>CAYTJB010000218.1:0-786 GCA_964437995.1 uncultured Bacteroides sp.
AAAAGGCTGGACTAAACATATTGTCTATCGGTATTTACCACTGCAAAATTATGAATTAATCCTTTGGATTAATTCATAATCAGCATTGGTATAATTCAAACAATGGAATATCCATTCAAACAAAAAGGGAAACATTGCTGCTTCCCTTTTTTTATTTTCTTTTGCAATAACTTACTTCCTTGCCTGCATTAAGATTTCTAACATCTTGATAGCACAATCGGAAATAACGGTTCCTGGACCAAAGATGGCTACAGCGCCGGCTTTGTATAGGAAATCGTAATCTTGTGCAGGAATTACACCACCTACAATTACCATAATGTCTTCACGACCATGTTTTTTAAGTTCTGCAATTACCTGTGGAACCAAGGTTTTATGTCCAGCAGCCAAAGATGAAACGCCTAAAATATGAACATCGTTTTCAACGGCTTGTTTGGCAGCTTCGGCAGGTGTTTGGAACAATGGTCCAATGTCCACATCAAAACCAATATCGGCATAGCCTGTCGAAACTACTTTTGCACCTCTATCATGTCCGTCTTGCCCCATTTTGGCAATCATAATACGAGGACGACGACCTTCAACTTCGGCAAATTTATCTGCCAGTTCGCAGGCTTTGCGAAAGCCTTCGTTGTCTTTTGATTCGTGAGAGTAAACTCCCGATATTGAACGTATCACAGCTTTGTACCTTCCATAAATTGTTTCTAATGCTGATGAAATTTCTCCTAAACTTGCACGTTTGCGAGTGGCATCTACTGCCAATGCCAATAAATTACCTTTGCCACTTTCGGC
>CAYTJB010000218.1:796-1510 GCA_964437995.1 uncultured Bacteroides sp.
CGGCTGTTTTGGTAATGGCTTCTAATGCCAATTTTACTTCCTCATTGTTGCGTTCGGAACGTAATTTTTTCAATCTTGCGATTTGCGAAATTCTTACTGCCGTATTGTCAACTTCTAAGGTTTCGATTGGATCTTCTTTTTCCAAACGATATTTGTTTATACCAACAATGGTATCTTTTTTAGAATCAATTCTAGCTTGCTTGCGGGCAGCAGCTTCTTCAATACGCATTTTAGGAACGCCGGTTTCGATAGCTTTCGCCATACCACCTAATTCTTCCACCTCTTGTATCAAAGCCCAAGCCTTATCCGCTAATTCTTTGGTTAAAGATTCTAAGTAATACGAACCAGCCCATGGATCAACCACTTTGCAAACATTGGTTTCTTCCTGAATATAAATTTGTGTATTGCGAGCAATACGTGCCGAGAAATCGGTAGGTAATGCGATGGCTTCGTCCAAAGCATTGGTATGCAAAGATTGGGTGTGCCCTAACGCTGCAGCCATTGCTTCGATACAAGTACGACTTATATTATTAAATGGGTCTTGCTCTGTTAAGCTCCAACCCGATGTTTGAGAATGTGTTCTTAGTGCTAAAGATTTTGGATTTTTCGGATTGAATTGTTTTACCAATTTTGCCCAAAGCATACGTGCTGCACGCATTTTGGCTATTTCCATAAAGTGGTTCATACCAATAGCCCAGAAAAACGACAAACGCG
>CAYTJB010000218.1:1520-4062 GCA_964437995.1 uncultured Bacteroides sp.
ATATTCCAACCCATCGGCTAAGGTATAAGCCAATTCAATATCAGCAGTAGCTCCAGCTTCTTGCATGTGATAGCCAGAAATACTGATTGAGTTGAACTTTGGCATATTTTTGGAGGTAAACTCAAAAATATCGGCTATAATTTTCATAGATGGTAATGGTGGATAAATATACGTATTACGCACCATGAACTCTTTTAAAATATCGTTTTGAATGGTTCCGCTCAATTTGTCCATACTTACACCTTGTTCTTCGGCAGCAACAATGTAAAAAGCCAAAATAGGCAATACTGCACCATTCATAGTCATCGAAACCGACATTTTGTCCAATGGAATTTGGTCGAACAAAATTTTCATATCAAGAATAGAATCAATGGCAACGCCCGCTTTACCTACATCGCCTTCTACTCTTTCATGGTCGGAATCGTAACCGCGCTGGGTAGCTAAATCGAAAGCTACGGATAAACCTTTTTGTCCAGCAGCTAAATTTCTACGATAGAAAGCATTGGATTCTTCGGCTGTGGAGAAACCCGCATACTGACGAATAGTCCAAGGTTTCATTACATACATGGTAGCATAAGGTCCTCTTAAGAATGGCGGAATACCTGCCGCATAGTTAAGGTGTTCCATTCCTTTGAGGTCGTCTTCGCCATAAACTGGTTTTACAGGTATTTGCTCAGGTGTATTCCAATCTTTTTGAATACCTGCTTGCTTTTCCCATTCAGCAAAGGATTTGCCTTTAGTTGCCAATGGTTTGAAATCAATATTTTTAAAATCGGGTCTCATTATGTTGTATTTAATGATACGTATTTGTGAATGCAAAGGTAGGAATTATTATTTTTCCTCAAAATTAGTTTAGATTTATTTTTTAGTTTTTTTGGCAATTAGCTAAATCTGTTGTATGTTTGTAGAATTAATCAAAATTATTAATAACCCTTATTATATAAATTTTGAAAAATAATATGCTGAAAGATTGATTTTATAAAGTAAGGCATGGGATTGAGCATTATAAAATGGTTTACACTTAAAATAAATTAAAAAATTCAAGAAATATGACAATAAAAAAAATTCTAAGCTTAATTGCATTAATTACTGTATTTCAAACAATTAGTATAGCTCAAATTGATAAAAGTGATTGGGAAGGTAATTTCCCTGATGGATGTACCTCGATAACCGTTGGCAAAAAAGCTTCAATAGATGGTAGTGTGCAAACATCGCATACTGATGATAGCCATCGTACACGCTCCGAAATGTTTATGACTCCGGCTATGAAACATAAAGCAGGAACAATGCAAGCTGTTTATCGTCGTGTGCCTTGCGATACTTTTGCAATGCCGAGTTATCAATACAATAAAGTAGGCGAAATTCCTCAGATTGAAACTACCTATGCTTTTATTAATACAGCTTATCCTTGCATGAACGAAAAGCAGCTTGCCATAGGTGAATCTACTTTTGGAGGCAGGGAAATTTTACAATCCAACAAAGGTTTGATTGATTGCCAACAATTATGTCAGCTGATGCTCGAAAGGTGCACTAATGCTCGTGAAGCAATAAAATTAGCCGATGAATTAACTAAAAAATATGGCTGGAGCGATGCCGGAGAGTGCTTAACTATAGCTGACAAACAAGAAGTGTGGCATTTTGAAATTGTGGGTTCTGGAAAAGATAAGGTTGGTGCCGTTTGGGTGGCACAACGTGTCCCTGACGACCATGTTTCGGTAAATGCCAATGCAAGTACTATCAAAGAAATAGATTTAAAAAACTTAGACTATTTTATGGCTTCCGAAAACATTTACAGTGTAGCCAAAGAAAATGGATGGTATAAAGAAGGGCAGGAAACATTTCGTTTTTGCTATGCGTATGCTCCCGAAAGTCGCACATCACTTGCTGCACGCAGAAGAGAATGGCGGGTTTTTGATTTGATGGCACCTTCGTTAAAATTAGATCCTAATGCTGAAAATTACCCATTCTCGGTTAAACCTGACAAACCTGTTACTTTAGAATGGATGCACCGTATTTTTAGCGATTATTACGAAGGAACACCTTTTGATATGACAAAAGACCTTACCGTAGCCAATGATAGTGGTAAAATGGCAATTTCGCCTATGGCGAATCCTCAAATGCCTTATGATATGAATAAAATGTTGCGTATAAATGGCGGCTGGGGCTGGCGTGGCGAACGTCCGATAGCTCGTTGGTACACCATGTATGCCACCATTACCCAATCGCGCAGTTGGCTACCTGATGAAGTAGGTGGTGTAGTGTGGTTGGCATTAGATAATGTAGTTACATCTATCTATATTCCTATTTATTGCAGTGTTACCGATTTGCCAAAACCTTACAAAACACCTGGCAGAACCAAAGGTTATACGATGGAATCGGCATGGTGGGCATTTAACAGATTAGGCACACTTGCTTCGCACCGCTGGAGCGATATGCGACATGATATTGATAAAGTATGGAAACCATGGCAAAAAGAATTATTTGCTAATCAATCAAAAATTGAAAATCATGCTGTTTTGCTTATCAACCAAAAGAAAAACAA
>CAYTJB010000218.1:4072-5342 GCA_964437995.1 uncultured Bacteroides sp.
TATACCAACGATTGGGGCAATAAAGTAGTAAAAAAAGCATGGGATTTAGGCGATTTCTTATGGACTAAATATGATGAGTTGTTTTAAGTCAGCTATCAATAACTATAATGAGAGAAAATTGCCAATATATTCTTGATTAGAATTACCTACAACTACCTGTCTTTATCAACAATAGGTTTTACTTTTTATCCAACATCTTTGCCCATTCTTTTTTACTTCTTGCTTTCCAATTGCTATTATGGTATGCGTAACTTATCATTAATGGTAATACAGAAGTAGCTTCGGCATATACCATTTGCTCGTAAACAGTATCTACCTTGCCCCATGATGAAGCTTCTTTTAATGTAGAGCTTGAGCAAGCACCGTCTCTTGAATCGGCTACAGTAATTTGAACTGCGTATTTGTGCATAGGAACATCTTTACCCAATACTTCTGCACAAATTACAGTATCTTGCGTAAAATTCTTAGGAACGCCACCGCCTATCATAAATAAGCCTGTGGTAGGAGCTTCCATCTTAATTTTGGTTAATTCTAAGAAATCTTTAACTGAATCTATAGATAAATGCTTGTCAGGATTTTCCCATTGGTGAAGCACCAATCCAAAACCTGCACTACTATCGGTAAAAGCAGGACAGAAAATAGGCACATTGTGTTCGTAACAAACCTGAACCAATGAATCTTTTTTCTTGGAATGAGTAGTTAAGTATTTACCCATTTCGCGAATAAATTCACGAGAAGAATAAGCTCTTTTTTCCAATGAATCAGCTATTTCTTTTATTGACTTATCACAAATTTGTAATTCTTCTTCATCAATGTAAGTGTCATAAATTCTGTCGATATAAAGATCACGTAATTTACTGTCATCTACAAATGGCGAACCTTTGTAATGTTTAAAACCTAATGCTTCGAAAAAGTCCATATCAACAATAGAAGCGCCAGTTGCAACAATTGCATCAATCATGTTGGCTTTAACCATATCAACATACACTTGCATACAACCCGCAGCACTTGTACTTCCAGCAAGTGTAAGAATGATACTGCAATCATTCTCGTTTATCATCATATTCAATATATCCGTAGCATTTGCGGTGTCTCTTGACGTAAAAGACATATCACGCATAGCATCAATAATAGGTGTTGAATCAAAAGATTTAATATCTATATGTTTTACAACTTCTTTTAATAAATCAGACTTCTTCATTTTTATTTCTTTAATTGATAATAATTTGCAAAATTAATTAAAATTTGTAACTAATGCGAATCAAGGGTT
>CAYTJB010000219.1:0-1360 GCA_964437995.1 uncultured Bacteroides sp.
AAAATGAATTAAGATTTACAAATATTGACGATTTAAAAGAGAAATTAATTTCATTGTCAGATGATGCTGCATTATCTAATGAACCTAGCAATGATGAAGATAGAGAAATTTATTATCAATTTTACAATGGAATAAATTTGGCAAATAAAGTCCTAAATGAATACAAAAAAGAACTAATAATAATGGGGTGGATTTAAAATGTACAGGTGCTAATCGAGTAGGTTGCCCTGCAAGTAATTAGCTGGCAGTCCACTCTCTCACCACACCCAATAAAAATTAAACGTTAGGCTATTTGTTTATCTTCCGTTTTGCTAACAAAACACTATTGTTTTTAACAAATATTCTCAAAAGCAACGAAATAAGCAAAATATATAGTATATTTGTAAAAAACCAAATATGTATATTAGCTAACTCTCTTTCAATGCAATATAAAAATCTTAACGCATTCTTAGTCGTTGTTTTTCTATTTATCTTGTGTATAAAACCCCTTGCTGCTCAGGATATTTCTCAAATAAAAAACGAGAAACCCTTTACCATTAACGGCTCTATGAGTGCAAGCAGTTTTTTTTACAGCGTAAGCGGCATAGATGCTCGTAGCAAACCCTTTTCATATTTATTTTCGGGCAATCTAAATATGTCGGTGTATGGTATTCAAATTCCATTATCGTTTGTTTACAGCGAGCAAGAACGCGATTTCAGACAGCCTTTTAATCAGTTTGGTTTAAGCCCTAAATACAAATGGGCTACACTTCACTTGGGCTATCGCAATATTGATTATTCGTCGTTTACATTTTCTGGGCAAACCATATTGGGTGCAGGCGTGGAATTAATGCCCGGAAAAATTCGTTTTGGGTTTATGTATGGCAGGCTCAATCGTGCTGTTGGAACGACAGAAAGTGGAACAGCCAATTCTACGCCATCGTTTGAAAGAAAAGGTTGGGCAACCCGCATTGGTTATGGCACACAACAAAGTTTTGTTGATTTAATATTTGTTAGAGCAATGGACGATAGCAATTCTATTACTATTGATTCTGCATCAGCGGTAAACGCACCCGATGCAGCAGCCAATATGGTTATGGGTATCAACTCTAAATTAAAAATTTTAAAATATTTTAGTTTTGAAGCCGAAGCTGCCATGAGTGCTTATACTTCCAACCTGAAAGCCGAAAAATTAGAAGCCAGTAGCTCTACAATTGCCAATATTTCAAAAGGTTTTATTCCTATAAACTCATCTACTACCGGAAAAACCGCTTTAAGAACCAGCTTGCAATTTAAAAAGAAACAGTATGGCATTCGGCTCTTGTACCGAAGAATTGCACCCTCGTACAAATCAATGGGTACTTATTTTATGAACGACGAT
>CAYTJB010000219.1:1505-5285 GCA_964437995.1 uncultured Bacteroides sp.
CCACTTCCGCAATTAACCATTGATGGTAGCTATTCAAACTATTCGTACAACCAGCAAGCAGGAACACAAGCTTTAATTGACTCCACCAAAACGTATCAAACCAACGAAAGCTACACGCTATCGCCACGCTACATTATTTCGGGAACAGAAAAAAGCCATGTTATCAGCTTTTCCTACAATTACACGCATTTGATTGATAACAATCAATTTACCGAAAATTTAAACAAATATTCTATTCATAACTTATTGTTAAGCTATGTTTTAAGTTGGAACAAGCTTAATATGAGCATTTCGAGCAGATTTAATTATACCAAAATGAGCAACCTTATGGGAAACACCAATCTTTACGGATTGAGTGTGGGATTAAACCGCAGTTTTATCAATAATACCCTTGTATTAACATTTCCTGTTAGCTTACAACGCAATGATAATAGCGTTAATAGTGCATGGGTATTTACATCATCCGTTGTTTTAAATTACAGATTACTCAAAAATCACAGCTTTTCGTTCAATTTTAATTACATTGGTAATTATAGCGATGATAAGCTTATATCGCCAAGTTTTAACGAATACAAAGGTGCAATCCAATATATTTTCACTTTTTAAAATTTAATCTTATGTCGAAAATTTCAAGATGTACATTGAGCAAAACATTCATTATTTTATTATTGATGTTGTTCAACTGCTTTTCAATAGTGAAAGCTCAGGAAGTAGTATTGGTAAAAGCAACGGTATCGGTACTTCCGCCTTTTTCAAATAACTTAAACGAATATACCGATAAGCCCAACAAGATAATGGTTACATTGCAAAATGTTTCGCCTGCTGGTGGGCAAGTTCAGGTATGGTTAAAGGCTGAGTTAGCCGATGAAAATTACATTTCGTTCACTACCGACCCTGCTAAAAAGCCTTTGCAACCTATTACACTTAATCCGGGAATGCTTAAAGTTTTAACTTTAAATGAGATTAAAGATATTTTGAGCGTAAATAATTTGATATATAAAGGTGCTTCAAAATACCAAGTTTTAAGTAATGGATTACCACAAGGATACTACAGAATTTGCATTAAAGCCTATGATTTTAATAACGATGCACTTGTTTCGGAAATAGAACCAACAGGTTGCAGTAGTATTTTTATTATTTCAAACATAGAACCACCTACAATTCAACAACCTTTTTGTACCGAAGAAATTAAAGATGTTTTGCCTCAACAGCTTATTTTTAAATGGATGGCTCCTCCAAGTGCACCTGCTACTATAAAATATACTATTCGCATGACGGAAGTGCTACCCGAAGGCAAAAATCCGAGTGCTGCAATGAATTCGGCTACTTATCCTTATTTTTTTGAACAACAAAACATAACAGGAACTACTTTTATATACACAACAGCCCAACCTACTTTAACCAAAGGACGTACTTACGCGTTTACGGTAACAGCTACCGACCCTGTTGGTAATAGCTATTTTATAAACAAGGGACAAAGCGAAGTTTGTTGGTTTAAATGGGGTATAACCGATACTGTTCCTACTTTACCAGACAGTGTTCCTATTATAAAACCAACAATACCAACAACTATAAAAGGAACGCTTAATTATTCGTACGAAAACAATGGTAATCCAAGTTTCCCATTAAAAAACACTTCCATTGCTTTAAAAGTGGTTTATAAAAAGAAAAATTCAGGAATGACTTTACAACCATTTGACATTAACAATTTAATGATAAACCAAAATAATAAACCACAATACCAAATACAGCCAAAAACAGGAAATTTGATGTTTTATCAAAACCAATCAAACACAAATATCAATACTAACAATGTTGGAAACAACATAAATTTTAACAACAATTACGCACAAATATCGCCAAATATTGTTGCCGGAATTGGCGATAATATAACCACAACAAACGCAAATGGCGAGTTTGAATTTAAGCTGAATTTATACGCCGAAGATTCTATTGGTAAGTATGTTATCAACCCGCAAAATCCTAACGAAAAGCTATATAAAACTTACTATTTACAAATTTATAATCCATATTACGATTTGCCAACAACTGAATTTGAAATTAATCCGGGACAATTAAAGGAATTGGGAGTTATAGTGTCGAAAGTGCTAACCTACAAGCTAAATGTAAATGTTCAGCAAATTTATCAAGGGAAAAAAGGCAAAATTCTCGATAATATGGATGTGTATTTACTTAGAAAAAATAAAAGCTCCGATTTGCCTGAAAAGGAGGGAGATTTAAGTTCAAATTACCCTAATTTTAATGGATACAAGGTAATATGCAAAGCTACCACGCCTGTTATTGCTGCTTCTGCTCAACAAAATACACTTGAAAACAGCGTTACTTTTTCTAATTTGGTTAAAAATATTATTCCGGGCGATAATTATGTTATTTATGCTAAAAAACATTTTGATAATCAATTTAATATGTATTATGTTGTAACTGATGATGAAACTGAATATGAAAACTTATCATACAATCCTCATGTTGTTGGCAATTATACTCCTAATCTTAAGAAAACAATTTATGTTGTTTACGCTGCTCCACCTCGTTCAACAGTAACTGGAAATCTATCTTATAAATTTCATAACAGCAATACTAAACAACCAAAACCATTAGCAAATACAAAAGTTAGTTTAGTTGTTCAATATAAATTTATAGGCTATACACAAAGTAAATATGTAAACAGAGTATTAAATTCTGCTTTAGATTTTGTCAATTACCCTACGGATAATAATAAAGTACTCAAAACAGTTTACACCAACTCAAATGGCGATTTCAATTTTAATTTTGCAAATATTGATAGCTTAAAAATCACGAATTCAAATTTTAGTTACAGTGGTGGAGATGTAAAACCTTCATTTAATGGAAAATTGGAAAGAGTTATCCGTTTGAAAGTTGAAAATCCTTATTTCTGTAGTCCCGATGAAGACATTACAGTTCAACCATGGAATAATTTTAATGCAGGTAATTTAACCTCATTGGTAATTTCGTACCAACTTAAATTAAAAGCAGAAATAGCCGACGCTTTTAAAAATTCGTTGCAAAATGTGAATGTATCAAACTCAAGCGGTGCTATTTCGGGAATAAAATTTACTTTATATCGTAATTTCCGCGATGGCGATATTCCTTCAAATGAAGGTTCGGGCATGAATCAAATCAGAAAAATTGATGGCAAAGATATGATAGTAGTTTCGGAAGATTTTAACCACGATGATGGTAGTTTTACTTTTAACGATTTGGTAAGAAGCAACTATCCAGATGATTATTATATGATTATGGCTACAACATCGGAAACTTCAACTGATGATAAAAATTATTGGAAAAATCAATCGGGTTATCCTGCAAAAAGTGTTTCAATTCGCATAAATCAAGCTATTATAAAGCATCCAACTTATTCAGTAGTTTATAATAGCGATTTTACAACTACCGAACCATATAAATTTTATTCCACCAAACTGTTTGAGCAAACTATTAAAATGTCGCCCCGAAACCCACGAGTAGCGGGAAGAGTTGTAAGTACAGCAGCTCCAAATGGAGTTCGTAATGCCTTGCTATTTTTATCCGAAGACTACGTAAATCTTCCCGACCAATCTCTTGCACGATTTACCGATACATTAGGATATTTTCAACCATTTAACGATTTAAAAGTAGAGTTACTTGACCCCAATAATAACACTTCAAACGTTATAGGACCTTCGCGTTCACTGCTTATTACTTGCAACGGATATAAAAACTCAAATCCTATTGATTTGGGAATTATGAAACGTGGCACGCAAT
>CAYTJB010000220.1:0-2141 GCA_964437995.1 uncultured Bacteroides sp.
TGCGACCTCCTGCTCCCAAAGCAGGCGCGATAACCGGGCTACGCTACACCCCGATAATTAAAGAACTTTTGCGGAGAGAGGGGGATTCGAACCCCCGGTACCAGTTACCCAGTACGACAGTTTAGCAAACTGTTGGTTTCAGCCACTCACCCATCTCTCCAATGGGTATCTTTTTTGAGAGAACTTTCTCTACAGTTTAGATTGCCTTCACTGTTTCCATTTCTTTTCTTTCAAAATGGGTTGCAAAGATACAAAAACATTTGATTTCACAAAAAAATATTATCAGTTTTATTCAAAAAATATTATTGCAGCTAAGTGTCTCGTTATCTTTTACTTAATTGTTTTAATTGAATTTTTGAGGTCGAACTAATTAAAAAAACTTATTAATTCATCCGAAAGTAGTGTAGTTTCGCTACCTAAATTCATATTTTTTATTTTTAAAGTCTTGTTTTTTATTTCTTCTTCGCCTGCAATTATTACAAAAGGAATTTTTTTTGCATCAGCATAAGAAAACTGCTTTTTTAGTTTGGCGGCATCAGGGTAAACTTCTGTTGAAATACCTTTTTCTCTTAGTCTTGAAGCTAAAGAAAGACAATAATTAACCTCATTGTCGCCAAAATTTACAAATAAAACTTTTGTTGAAGTTTGCACTTCTGTTGGGAAAAGATTTAGTTCTTCCATAACATCGTAAATTCTATCTGCACCAAACGAAATGCCAACACCCGACATATCGGGTATGCCGAAAATGCCTGTTAAATCATCGTAACGCCCGCCACCACTTATGCTCCCCATCTGAACATCTTTGGCTTTTATTTCAAAAATAGCTCCGGTATAATAATTTAAACCACGTGCTAAGGTTAAATCAATTTCATATTGAGCTTTAACATCTTGCTTTTCGATAAAATTAAATAAGGCTTGGATTTCTGCAATACCTTGCATTCCAATTTCTGAGTTTATTAGCAATTGGCTGATTACTTTGATTTTATAACTATCATTTCCACTCATTTTCAAAATTGGTTGCAATTGTTCAATTGCTTTTTCTGACAATCCTTTTTCTAATAATTCTGCATTAACTTTCTCAATACCAATTTTATCAATTTTATCAATTGCAATTGTAATGTCAATAATTTTATCGGGAAAGCCAATCATTTCAGCAATTCCAGCTAAAATTTTTCTATTATTTATTTTGATAATAACTTTAATTCCCAATTTTGAAAAAATAGTATCGGAAACTTTTACTAATTCAGCCTCATTTAATAATGAATTACTGCCTATTACGTCCACATCACACTGATAAAACTCACGGTAGCGACCTTTTTGAGGCTTATCAGCTCTCCAAACGGGTTGTATCTGATAACGCTTGAAAGGAAATGTAAGTTCATTCCTATTCATAACAACGTATCTGGCAAAAGGAACGGTTAAATCGTAACGCAATCCTTTCTCTGATATAATAGGGGTAAGTTTTTTATAATCTTGATAACTATCTTCTGTTGCTTTTTCAACAAAATTGCCTGAATTTAGTACTTTGAATAATAGTTTATCTCCTTCTTCGCCATATTTTCCCATTAACGTGGAAAGATTTTCCATTGTAGGTGTTTCCAATGGCTGATAACCATATAATTGGAAAACAGAACGTATTGTATCAAAAATATAATTGCGGCGTATCATTTCGACTGCACCGAAATCACGCATTCCTCTTGGGATAGAAGGTTTTTGAGTAGCCATTTGAGTTTATAAAGTTTATAAAGTTTGTAAAGTAAAAAGTGGGTTAGAATAATGTTATTGTGTTACCATAGTCTATTACTATTTAGTGTCTATAAAAAAATTACAAAATTTAGTTATTTTGCTGCGTAGGCTGTTTTGTCATTCCAAGTATTAGCGAGGAATCTCAATAAAATAAAGTTAATTATTAATGAGATGCTTCACTTCGTTCAGCATGACAAAAGATACATTCAGCAAAATAAAAACATTATTTCTTGCTGACACTTTTTATAAAATCTTTGCAAAATTAAATTAAAAACTTGAAATTTTTAGGTTTAATTGTTGGAGAATTTCATCAATATAAGCATTACAATTGCTATCGCCTTCTTTGGGAGCCCATTGTGCAAAATTTTTATCATCTATTGCAGCATAAGGACCAT
>CAYTJB010000220.1:2151-5243 GCA_964437995.1 uncultured Bacteroides sp.
TTGTATATGCAGTTACTTAAAGCAGTACCATTATTTTCTAATGATATAATTGAATGCCATGTTTTTTTTGGAATTTCAACAGCATAATTTCCTTTTTCGGCATCTAAAACAATGTGGTCAACAATATTTCCATTATCATCAAACTCAGTTACAAGCATTTTACCTTTTAAGATAAAGAAAACTTCACGTTTATCGGGGTTTTCGTGTTTATGCGGTTGAATGTAAGAATATGGTTCAATGGCGTTTAACAAACGTTGTAAATTATCGTCATAAAATATGTGAAAATTGTAATTCAACCTTTTCCTTTCATTTTTCTGAGCATTATCAGAGATAGAGGAAACTAACTGATTGTTAATTTTAATCATGTTTTATGATTGTTGAATTAATGCCACAGCATAAGCTGAAACGCCTTCTTCCCTTCCCTCAAAGCCGAGTTTTTCGGTAGTTGTAGCTTTTATTGAAATATCATCAATATCAATATTCATTACTTCAGCAAGGATTTTCTGCATTTGAGGAATATAAGCAGAAATTTTAGGTTGTTGCAAACATATCGTGCAATCTATGTTAGAAACAACATATTTTTTTGTAGCAACAATATCTACAGTACGTTTTAATAGAATTTTGCTGTCAATACCCTTAAATTCTGATGATTTATCTGAAAAATGAAATCCAATATCTCTCATATTGGCAGCACCTAAAAGAGCATCGCAAATGGCGTGTATCAACACATCAGCATCGGAATGCCCCACAGCTCCCTTAAAATGAGGGATTTCGATGCCCCCCAAGCAAAAAGGCTTTCCTTCTTGCAATTGGTGAACATCGAAACCAAAGCCTACTCTAATTTTCATGTATTATTTTACTGCTTTGTTTTGATCGTTAAAAGCATCAAAATCAAATGTAAGTGTAAATCTTAATGTATTTCCTAACGGATTGCGTTGTTCGGTAGGAATTAAATAAGCAAAATCTAAACCAAACACATTGTAACGCAATCCAGCACCTAATGTAAAGTATTGTCTGTTACCTTTATACATACTTTCGTGAAAATAACCGGCACGAACAGCAAATTGATTATCATACCAATATTCAGCACCAATAGAATAAGTTATTTCTCTTAATTCTTCGGCAAAACCATCAGGGGCATCTGCAAATGATTGAAATAAACCAGAAACAATACCTACATTAGGGTCTTTACCTGCTAAAATTACTTTTTCACCATTTGCTCCATAAAGAGGGTTATTAGCTGAATCACGATCATAAATAGGTGGTGTTGGTACTAAAAGTTTATTGAAATCAACCATAATAGAAATTTTATTATAATCATCAATATTTAGCGTTAGGCAGCTACCTAAACGAAGATTGGTTGGAATAAAATCTCTCTCTGTAGTTTCGGTATAAGAAATTTTTGCTCCAAGATTAGAAATATTAGCTCCAAAAGCTAAGGTTCCTTTTAAATTTTGATTGAAACGTACTGGTTTTTGGTAGAAAAAAGCTACATCAGCAGCAATTGATTGTCCTGCATGAGATGCCATTCCGTTTACAGTTTGACCTTGTGTAAGGTTTGAGTTAATGTATCTGGCTGCTATAGCTCCTGAAAACACATCTGATAATTTACGAGAATAGGTTACATCAAAAGCAAACTCACTGGGTCTGTAATCTCCTAAAGAATTTCCAACCACATCGGTAAAAGTAATATCTCCTAACGAAAAATATAACAATGACGCACCTATCACGCTCATTTTATCAATTCTTTTGTAGCCAGATAGATACGCTAAATTAATATCACTTACCAATTCTCTTAGCCATGGACTATAAGAAAGAGAAAAACCCATGTCTTTTTCAATAAAAGCGTATTTTGCAGGATTCCAGTGCATTGAACTTGCATCGGGTGTAGATGCAACACCTACATCACCCATAGCTCCTGCACGTGCATCGGGAGCAATCATTAAAAATGGAACAGCAGTAGTTATTACCCTCCCATCTTTTTGCCCAAGTAACTGATCTCTTTTACTTACTTGAGCATTAGCATTCATAAATAAGGCAATTAAACCAACTGCCAGCCATATTTTTTTTGTTTTAAATTTCATAAAATTGTATTAAAATAAAATTGTTTGCAAAGATAACGATTTATTGTAAAATATATTGTTTAACGTAAAAAAACTAATTTGTCTGTTTTTGAAGTTTCTATTCCAAGTGGGTTACGTACTGTAATTCTGTATATATATAAACCTTTCCCTATTCGAGCTCCTGAATCAGAATTACCATCCCATTCAATAGGATCTATTTTGTAGCCACTTGTATTAATAATGCTTTTAATAGTTTTAACTAAACTCCCTTTGATGTTGAAAATTTGTATCTGAACATCTAAATCTGTATTGGGTTGGTTGTGTTCAAATACGAAACTTGTATGCTCAAAAAATGGATTGGGATAACTCAATACATTTGTTAATGCAATCTGAGCTGATTGAGCTACAACAAATTCTGTATAGCCTTCGGCAGAATTATTAAACACATCCCATCCTTTTACTTTTATGGTGTGCAAGCCGTCAGACAAATTATAAAATGGATAATACACCTTGCCTTTATCATATCTATCCAAATCAGAAATATAATAGTCATTCAAAATAATTGGGTTTTCAAAATTTCCATCAAAATAAGCTACAATATCATGTCCAATACCGTTTCCGACAGTATTTATTCCATTAATATCGCTCATTAATGCTAAAAGCATAGGATTTTCATCTGTTATACCTCCATATACAAAGTTAGTATCATTCATAAAAAGTCTAATTACCGGACCATTTTCGTCAGGAACAACAGAAGTATTAACTCCACCAACAATAATGTTTTTGTAAAAGCCATTGGCATCGCTGGTGTCATTTTTTGCATAATAGCTAATTTTACCGTATCCATAGTTATAAGCTATATCTTTAGGAACGATAAAACTAAACTCAAAATTACCATTTACGATACTTGCTTTACCTTTATACAATATAGCTTTAGGAAGTTCAAAAACTGAAGGATGGCTATCAGGGTCATTCCCTAACGAAGAAACAATCAAAGGCTTATCGTAAATAGTTGGGTATAAAACGCCG